>JAHCMK010000007.1 GCA_019192445.1 Oceanococcus sp. HetDA_MAG_MS8 | reverse complement strand
TCAGACGATTTGAGGGGCTCATATATGCAACGAACTTCTGTTAAGGGACACTAGGAAGATGCTGAAGAAATCCGCGAGCGAAGCAAGGTGGAGTGCCGTCACATTGCTGTGCCAAGGCTTCGGTCACCGGTAGAACTTTCTGCAATTTTGTTCTTCTATTTGCTTTTTTCAATAACACCCAGGAATAAGAAAGCGTAGAATTGCGGTTCTGCCGACCGAAATACTACGAGTGCCGATCGCATGTATCAGTACGACGCGCTAGACCACGAACTGGTGCAGAGCCGAGTTCGTCAGTTTGCCGATCAAACCCGCCGCTTTCTCGCTGGTGAACTCAGTGAAGAGCAGTACCGTCCGCTGCGCCTGCAAAATGGACTGTACAAACAGCGCTTTGCACCCATGCTGCGGGTGGCCATTCCCTATGGCACCTTGTCTAGCGAGCAATTGCGGGAGTTGGCGCAAATCGCGGAAGACTTCGACAAGGGCTATGGGCACTTCACCACCCGGCAGAACATCCAGTTCAACTGGCCGCGGCTAGAGGACGTTCCTGCGATTTTGGACCGTTTATCGACGGTGGAGATGCACGCCATCCAAACCAGTGGCAACTGTATTCGGAACATTAGCTCCGATGTGTATGCTGGCGTCGCCCCGGATGAATGGATGGACCCGCGCCCTTGGTGTGAGTTGTTGCGCCAGTGGAGCACGCTACACCCAGAATTCGCCTACCTGCCTAGGAAATTCAAGATTGCGGTGAGCGCGGCGACACAGGATCGCGCGGCGACCTATGTCCATGACATCGGCTTACAAATTCATGCAGTCGATGGCGCACCTCGTTTTCGGGTGATCGTCGGTGGCGGCTTGGGCCGCACACCAGTTCTGGGCACTGTCATCCGAGAGGCCTTGGAACCTTACGACCTGCGCGCCTATTGCGAAGCCATCTTGCGTGTGTATAACCGCCTTGGCCGGCGTGACAACAAGTACAAAGCGCGGATCAAAATCCTCGTCAAAGAAACGGGCGCCGCTATCTTCAGCGAGCTGGTGGAGGCCGAGTTCAAGAATCTGCAGGGCGGCGAGCTGCAGATTAGCGATGCGGAAATCGCGCATTACAGCAGCTTTTTCCCGCGCCCGGACTACGCCACCGCCGAGGCCGCGCCGGTAACCGAAGCCGCAGCCCCACCGACCAGCTGGATCAGCCAGAACGTCAAGGCCCATCAGCAAAAAGGCTGGCGTAGCGTTGTGGTCAGCTTAAAGGCTCCTGATGAACCGCCGGGTGATGCCAGCGCCGAGCAAATGCGCACTGTGGCGCTACTCGCGGAGCGTTACGGTTTTGGTGAAATTCGGGTTAGTCACGAGCAGAACTTAATCCTTCCAGATATTCGCGCCGTTGATGTTCCGGCTGTGTATGCCGCACTCCAGCAGGCGGGCTTAGCAACAGCGAATGCTGGGCTGGCGACCGATGTGATCTGCTGCCCAGGCTTAGATTTTTGCTCCTTAGCCAATGCCTCATCCATCAGCGTAGCCAGAGAGCTCAATGAGTTGCTGGACGACCAAGACGAACTGGAAGGCCTAGGCGAACTGCGTCTGAACATGAGTGGCTGCATGAACGGTTGCGGCCATCACAGCGTAGGCCATATCGGCATTCTGGGCGTGGATAAAAAAGGCGAAGAGTGGTACCAAATTTCGCTGGGTGGCAGCTCCAAGAACGATGCCTCACTGGGCGACCGACTGGGCGCTGCTCTATCTCGCGCAGATATTGTTCCGGCTATTGGCCGCCTGCTTGAGCGTTACCGAGAGCTGCGCAGCGGCGACGAAACCTTCTTGGACACCTACCGCCGGGTTGGGATTGCAGCCTTCAAGGAGGCGGTGTATGTCTGATGTCATCAATGCCCAAGGTCAACTCCTTGATCCGGACCCTTGGGCGGAATTTGAGCGTCAGAGCTTGGATGACTGGGCCGAGCTGAACGGACCAACGGTTTTGCGCCTGGCCCATGACCTGGATGCGGCCAGCATTCCTCAATCCGTGCTCGACACTGCCGCCGGCATTGAACTGGAATTTCCCGCGTTTAGCGACGGCCGCGCTTATTCCCAGGCGCGCAAGCTGCGTGAGCGCGGTGTTCGCCTAGGCATTCGAGCCACGGGGGACGTACTTGCCGACCAATTGCTCTACATGCGCCGTTGCGGCTTCGACAGCTTTGCATTGGCTGCGGGGCAGTCCTTGGATACGGCCTTGCAATGCCTGGCCGCCTTCAAGGTCGCAGCGCAACCTAGCTTCGACGATCAAGGCTTAAAGCAGCGGCGTACATTCGCGCGCGGCGGCGCTGCTTAAACACCCCCCAAACTCGAGCGCCGACGCAGCTCCGAGCTGAGGAGTTCTGCCACTCTGCCTCCGTCGCGAGGCAGAATGGCAGGCCTAAGCTGTCTTAAGCTGCGCTGGGCACCAGCTGGGTTGCTCCCCCCATGTAGGGCACCAAGGCGGCGGGCAAATTCACGCTGCCATCGGGCTGCTGTCCGTTTTCCAATATCGCCACCAAGGTACGGCCCACGGCCAAACCTGAGCCATTCAAAGTGTGCACCAAGCTTGGTTTGGCTCCAGCCGTATCCCGGCTGCGGGCTTGCATGCGCCGAGCCTGAAAGTCCAAAAAGTTCGAACAGGAACTAATCTCTCGGTAGGTGTTTTGCGAGGGCAGCCAAACCTCCAAATCGTAGGTTTTTGCGCTAGCAAAGCCCAGGTCGCCCGCGGCCAGAGCCATGACCCTGTAGGGCAGCTCCAGAGCCTGCAACACGGCTTCGGCATGCCCGGTCAGCGCTTCTAACGCCTGCCATGAGTCAGCCGCTGGCACCACCTGGACCAGCTCAACTTTTTCGAACTGATGCTGGCGAATCATCCCTCGGGTGTCACGCCCATGGGACCCGGCCTCGGAACGAAAACAGGGTGTGTGACACACCATCTTTCGGGGCAGGCTATCTGCCGCCAAAATGCTATCCCGAAACAGATTGGTCACGGGCACTTCGGCAGTCGGGGCCAAATACCACTCAGTATCGGCCAATTGGAACAGGTCTTCGGAAAACTTCGGCAACTGTCCTGTCCCGCGCAAGCTATCCGCATTCACAATATAGGGAACGTAAACCTCTTCGTAGCCGTGCTGGCTGGTATGCATATCCAGCATGAACTGAGTGAGCGCCCGGTGCAGACGCGCCAAAGAGCCGCGCAGAACGCTAAAGCGGGCTCCAGTGATCTTCGCTGCCGCCTCGAAATCCATACCACCGAGAGCCGCCCCCAGATCAACGTGGTCCCGTGGGTCCGCGATGGCCTTTGGCTCACCCCAGTGACGCACTTCAACGTTATCGTCTTCAGACAGGCCGTCGGGCACGCTGGCATCGGGGAGGTTCGGCAGCCCGGCGCTGAAGTCCTGCATTTGCGTGGAGACGCTTTCAAAGGCCTGCTTGGCAGCTTCTAATGCCTCGCCCAAACGCCCTACCTGGGCCAATATCGGCGCTACATCTTCGCCCTTGGCCTTAGCTTGGCCAATACTCTTGCTAAGGCGGTTGCGCTCGGCCTGAAGCTCTTCAGCCTTTACCTGCGCCTGCTTGCGCTGTTGCTCCAGTTGGGACCAAGCGTCCAAATCAAATTGGACACCACGTCGAGCCAGGGCCTTGGCAACGGCTTGGGGGTCACGGCGCAGAATTTGCGGATCGAGCATGAGTTGCGGTTGTCAGTCATTCAGGGCGGCTGATTGTAGCCCTGACGGCGGGTGCTTTCAGGTGGAGCGCGTCCACCACAGACCCAAAGCACAGGCAGCCAAGGATAAAACCAACGTCCCCAGGGCATACAGCAGGGCACTGCTGAACTTGCCCGCCTGCAGCAGGCGCAGCACATCTAGACTATGGCTGGAGTAAGTCGTGAAGCCGCCAAGCAGGCCTACGCCCAGAGCATTCCAAAGCAACATAGAGCTGTGTTGGCGGCTTAGCAAATACCCCCACAGCAACCCTATAGCCAGGCTGCCTAGGGCGTTAATGCCGAGGGTGGCATAGGGGCCCATCATTGGCCCCAGCCAGCGCAACATCATCGCGCGTAGCAAAGTGCCGCCGGCGCCCCCCAAAGCCACACCCCACCAGTTCATACAAGATCCTGCCGGGTGTGTTGCTGCGAACGCCACAACCAGGTGAAGCCCAGGCTCAATCCAACTCCCATAGCATTCGCCAGCACATCCATGGCATCAACTGCACGGTAGCTGGTGAATCCCTGCGCCCCTTCAAGCAACACGGAATACAGCACAATGCCCATGGCCAATGAAGTGGACACGGGGCGACGCGCCAGCCAAAGCTGGGTCAAAGCGGCGTAGGCCAGCAAATGCTCAAGCTTGTCCATCCAGGGCCAAGGGCTGACGATGGTCTCAGGCATTGGCGCCAACATCAGCCAGGCGAGCGAGAGGCTTGCCAAGCCGGGCAGCCACCAGCGCAGAATCAAGGCGCTGCGCGTTGGTCGACCACCGTGGTCTCGGGGCCAACTTGGGGAAAGCGGGGGTCCACCTTCGCATCCGGGATCTGAAGATCTGTAAGGCGCACCCGCGTGGTTTGCCCTAGAGCATCCACCAATTCGATTTCAGCGGGAACTTGCGCTCCCATCCGCACACGCAGCTGGGTGAACATGCTTTGCTCGCCCTGAGGCTCCCAGCGTAACCACTGTTCGCCCTCAGCCTGGACCGGCCAATCGACATTGTCGTCCAGCAATATGCCTAATGGGGTATCCGCGACGACCTGGTCGGCATCACGAACAGTCACCTGAGCCAGTTCAGGGTCCCAGTGCCAGACCAACACGCCATTACTCCCGAACTCGGCAACAAAAGGCTGCTGGTAGCGCCAAACAAAACGATTTGGCGGCAGAATTTGTAGCCGCCCGGACTGGGTCTCTACGGCTTGGCCATCCTCGGTGAGTAGGCTTTGCTCAAACGCTAGGCTGAACGGCTCATCAATCGCACGAAAAGCCTGCAACCTCGCCAAACTGTCGGCTGCACTCACCGTCGTACTGGTGCTGAGGGCCAAGCAAAACATGAGGATCTTGTACATATCCTTACTCACATTTCCGGTGGGGGTGGAGCCAAGACCTCACGCTGCCCCCGATCGTTCACTGCACTGACCACACCAGCGCTTTCCATGTCCTCGATCATGCGTGCAGCGCGGTTATAACCAACTTTAAGTTTGCGCTGCACCCAGGAAATGGAGGCTTTGCGAGTTTCGGTGACAATCTTCACCGCCTCGTCATACAGCGGGTCCATTTCGCTGTCGCTCTCACCGTCTCCGCCGCTGGGTTCTCCAGGCAAGCTCACAGCTGCCCCGTCGAGAATCTCATCAATGTACTCGGCAGGAGCCACCTGCTTAAGGTACTCAACGGCCTTGTGCACTTCGTGATCATCCACGAAACAACCATGAACCCGTTTGGCCACCGGGGTTCCCGAGGTCATGAGCATATCGCCGTGACCCAGCAAAGCCTCGGCCCCATTTGTATCCATAATCACGCGGCTATCTAGCTTTGAAGCGACCCGCATACCAATCCGGGTGGGGATATTGGCTTTGATCAAACCGGTCAGCACATCGGTAGATGGGCGCTGGGTTGCCAGAATGAGGTGCATACCAGCCGCACGGGCTTTTTGCGCCAGCCTGGCAATCAATTCTTCGACCTTCTTGCCCACGACCATCATGAGATCGGCCAGCTCATCCACGATGACCACGATATAGGGCATGTTCTCGAGCTCTGGCGGCGGTGCCTGGTCGTCCAGCTCTTCGTTGGGCTTATACAAAGGGTCTTTGAGCGGCTCGCCAGCATCCCGCGCTTCTTTAATCTTGCGGTTCAAGCCAACAATGTTGCGCACGCCCAGAGCCGACATCAATCGATAACGGCGCTCCATTTCAGCCACACACCAACGAAGTGCATTGGCAGCATCCTTCATATCGGTAACAACCGGTGCCAGCAAATGCGGTATCCCCTCGTAGACCGACAACTCCAACATTTTGGGATCGATCATCAGGAGGCGCACATCTTCAGCCGTGGCCCGATACAAGATGCTCAGAATCATGGCATTGATGGCCACTGACTTCCCGGAACCTGTGGTCCCGGCCACCAACAGGTGAGGCATTCTTGCCAAGTCAGCGGTCACCGCGCCACCAGCAATGTCTTTACCCAGCGCCAGCGTAAGAGCGGACTTTGCGTTTTGGTAAGAGTTGGACTCCAGAATCGCGCGCAGCGAAACCACCTCACGCTGTTTGTTGGGTATTTCCAGACCCACTACGGATTTGCCAGGGATCACCTCAACAACGCGGATACTCACCATCGATAGTGCGCGGGCAAGATCCATAGCCAGCCCGGAAATCCGGCTAGCTTTCACCCCTGGCGCGGGCTGTAACTCAAAACGCGTAATCACCGGCCCCGGTTCAACGTGCACCACCTTGGCTTGTACACCGTAGTCGGCCAAATGCTGCTCAATGTCCTCAGACATCTGCTCTAGTTCAGACCGACTCCAGGTGTCCACCGGCCCGCTAGCGAGATCCAGAATCTCCATGGGAGGCAGTGGATCACCGGTGAAGGCTGGGACCTCTGCTCCACCACCGCTGGCAATAGGCAGACTGAGCTGCCCCTGAGCCTCCGCCGATTTGGATTTGGCCTTGCTCTTAGGCCTGCTCTTGCTTGGCTTGTCCGCTTTGGCCGCCCCAGCTCCCGGCAGCACATCGAGCACGGGTGCCAACTTGCTCGGCGTCTTCTTAGGATTGGCAGGGGTGATGGCTGTGCTCACCACCGCAGGGCGCCGCGACTTCGCCTTTGCTCTGGCCTCCCTAGCCTGCTGCCAGCGTCGCTGCAGACCTTGCGCAGCAGCGTAGACCATTAGCACTCGGTGGCCAGTAGCGTCGATGAGTCGCAGCCAACTGAAGTGCAATGCCAGGGGTGCACAAGCGACAAGCAGAGCCAACAGCATCACGGTGGCGCCCATGGGGTTGAGAATGAGCGTGAATACTTCCGCCAAAGCAGCACCCAGAATGCCTCCCGGCCCCTGTGGCAGCAGCTGCGCGCCTATTCGCGTATGCAAACTGGCCAGAGCACAGGCCCCAAGCAGCAAAACTACGGCCGCGCACCAACGCAGCCAAGGCCAGCGCAACACGGCGCCATCCTGCCTGTAGAGCTGGATACCTGCACCCAAAATGCACCAAGGCACCACATAGGCCACCCAGCCCAGGGCACTGAGTAACAAATCGGCCAACCAGGCTCCCGCCCAACCCATAAGGTTGTCAGGGCGATGCCAGCCTTCACTCTGCGCAAAACCGGGATCACTGCGCTGGTAGCTCAGCAAAGCCACCAACAAAATCACCGCCACGCCCGCGCACAGCAGCAGCATGGCTTCTCTCAGCCCGCGTTGCCACCACCGCCCTACGGCTGGCGCTGCGCTGGTGTTTGTCATCGCCTCAATCCCATCATCTTGTGTTTTCTTGGCCAAAAACTTGCATCAGGCCACATGATATTGAAGTATACCGGTAGGTGAGCGCGGGCCCATGCCGCACTTGAATGGCATCGCTTCTAACCCCATAACCAACAGAGGCAACCGTTGTTGCACTGGTTTTAAAGGAACGCAGAACATGCTGCACGTCTCACACTTTTTATTTACGCCGCAAGGCGGAATCGAAGAAGTTCCCACCGATATCGCCGCAGATGTCGCCTCTGGCGAGCGTCCATTGCCAGAGTATTCTGCGCATCGCCTGCGCTACCTGCAGGTCATCGTTGACCAACAGGATAAAGACGCCGACGTACAAGTACGCACCGCCGGCGCCCTGGTTCACTTTGATGATCAAGGCCACCTGAAAGAAGCTGGCATTGCCATGGGCGAACGCGACGGTATCAGTCGCTTTGAACATGACACTGCTGTTGAGCTCGCCCTGGATGGTCTGTTCCGCAAACAAGAAATTCGCAATTGCCACTAAAGCCTTGATACAGCCGGGGGGCGTACTGTGGCAGCGTCCGGCGCGCGCTCCGTGCAGCACTGACGGAGAGCGCCGGGGCTGATGGATGCCCGCTCGCATTTTGTTTGGCTCGATCAAAGCCAGACGCGCCCGCATTTCCCCGACCCACAGCTGGCAATGCGCGAACCCAATGGCCTACTCGCGGCCGGCGGCAACCTGAGCCCAGCTTGGCTGTTGGCCGCCTACGAGCAAGGAATATTCCCGTGGTTCTCGCCTGGCGAGCCTATACTGTGGTGGTCTCCTGACCCTCGCGCTGTATTGCCTTGTGGGCAACTCCACCGCAGTCAAAAACTCCAGCGTAAGCTCCGACAAGAGCGTTTCGCCGCCACATGGAACTTGGCATTTACCGAGGTACTGCGCCACTGCTCCAGAGCCAATGATCCCGACCAGGGCATATGGCTGGGTCCGCAAATGCAGCAGGCTTACACCGAACTGCACCGTTTAGGCCATGCCCACAGTGTGGAAATTTGGATTGACCAAACGCTGGCGGGCGCCGTTTATGGAGTTCGGCGCGGCCCGGTTTTCTTCGCCGAATCGATGGTTTCCTTGCGCAGCGATGGCTCTAAGTTGGCGCTTTGCGCACTCGAAGATGTGCTGCTGAGTCTGGGCGTAAACCTCATTGACGCACAAATCCCATCTGCACATTTAGCCAGGATGGGGTTCGAAAGTTGGGCCCGCGGGCGATTCCTGAGTGCGCTCCGTTCGCGCCTCACCACCGCGCGTGTGCGCGAGCCCGCAGCTGGCATCCGCCGACGCTGGTTGGCCGGAAACGTGGACCATCTTCCCAACGACCATGGCTTACAAACCACCCGTGGACGTCAATAGGCATTTGATTTTGCAGCCCCTAAAGCCGATAATTTGTTGCTAACTTCAATATTTAACGTGCATGCCTAAGGAAGATCTGATCGAGATGGAAGGTAAGGTGATTGACACCCTGCCTAACACTACATTCCGTGTCGAATTGGAAAACGGTCACACCGTGACTGCTCACATTTCAGGACGTATGCGCAAGCATTACATCCGCATTCTCACGGGTGATACCGTCACTGTTCAGCTCACACCATACGACCTGAGCAAAGGCCGCATCACCTACCGCGGACGTTGAAGGCAGCGCTGACTCGCGCACCGTAGCCTTCACAACTAGTCTCCAGACATTGAGCCGCTTTTGCGGTGATCATCGCCGTGTTGGTGACCCTTTGACGGCTTCACGATACGGCCACTAACGATTTCTAAAGACCTTGGCTAGGACGCCGTGATAGCGACGTGATGGGTCGGTGTTGCTCTACCAACTCGGTTGACGCTTACATGCTGTTTCCACTCCGCATCAGTGGGGAACGGCTTTGAGTCGTTAGCGAGTATTTTCACCACATTCTTCAGAAGCGGAGCTGAGCGTTTGGCGGCCCGAGTCAGGTGCACCCAGCACCTGCGTTGGTGGGGTCTCTGGGGACGGCCCTATCGTCCCTCTTCTCCTGCAGCGCCTACCGTCCTTGTGCGCCTTCTGCGACTCATAGGGGCGGGGTGATCACCCGGCAACATGGCCTCGATTCATGCTGCCGGGAGCCCCATGGCCAGTTAACCGACGGTGCTCGCCTCTTCTGGCTCAACGATTTCCAATGACAATTGGTTATCTTTCACGCGCGCCTGTACTCGGCCGCCTTGGGCTAACTTGCCGAACAGCAACTCATCAGCCAGCGGCCGCTTCACCCGCTCTTGGATAAGTCTGGCCATGGGACGTGCGCCTAAGGCTGGGTCATAACCCTCTTTGGCCAACCAGTCTCGGGCTTCATCGTCTACATCGAGCATCACGCGTTTGGCTTCCAAGGTGACTTCAAGCTGCATCAACAGCTTGTCCACGATGGAGCGTACAACCGCATGATCCAGGTGAGAAAATGGCACGATCGAATCCAGACGGTTGCGGAACTCCGGTGTAAACATCTTCTTCACCGCTTCCATACCGTCGGTGGTGTGGTCTTGGGTGGTAAACCCGATAGACGGCCGATCCATTTCAGCCGCGCCCGCATTGGTCGTCATCACCAAAATGATGTTGCGGAAGTCCGACTTACGGCCGTTGTTATCGGTAAGCGTGCCGTGATCCATGACTTGCAATAGCAAGTTGAAGATTTCTGGATGAGCCTTCTCGATTTCGTCTAGCAAGAGCACGGCGTGCGGGTGCTTATTCACTGCTTCAGTCAAGAGGCCACCCTGGTCGTAGCCCACATAGCCGGGAGGCGCGCCAATTAACCGCGACACTGCGTGGCGCTCCATGTACTCGCTCATATCAAAGCGCAGTAACTCCACGCCCAGAAGATTAGCGAGCTGGCGCGTCACTTCCGTTTTGCCCACACCGGTGGGGCCAGCGAAGAGGAAGTTGGCAATAGGCCGCTCAGGGTTACCCAAGCCACTGCGGGACAGTTTAATGGCCGCAGCCAACATACCGATGGCCTCATCCTGACCAAAGATCTGGAGTTTCAGATCACGCTCCAAGGTCCGCAGAGCGGCCTTGTCGTCGATAGACACACTCCGTGGCGGAATGCGGGCAATGCGCGCCACGATATCTTCGATATCTTTGGCTTGCACCGTCTTACGCCGTTTGTTCGCTGGCAGCAAGCGCAACGCTGCACCCACTTCATCCATCACATCGATGGCCTTGTCCGGTAACTGACGATCGTTGATGTGGCGATCAGCCAATTCGGCAGCGCTTTCCAAGGAGGCGCGCGTGTACTTCACCTGGTGATGTTCTTCGTACCGGGTCTTGAGACCTTCCAAAATGGCGACGGTATCCGCCACGCTGGGCTCCGTTACATCGATTTTTTGGAAACGACGCGCCAGGGCGTGATCCTTTTCGAAAATTCCGCGGAACTCTGCGTAGGTGGTAGAGCCCATGCACTTCAGCTTGCCATCGGACAATGCCGGCTTGAGCAGGTTCGAGGCGTCCATCACGCCGCCGGAGGCAGACCCGGCGCCAATAATGGTGTGGATCTCGTCAATGAATAACACCGCCCATGGCTGTGCTTCCAGCTCCTTCAGAACGCCCTTCAGACGCTTCTCGAAATCCCCGCGATATTTGGTGCCAGCGACTAAGCCTCCCAGATCCAAGGCGTATACCACTGCATTTTCCAGCAGTTCCGGCACTTGTCCGTCAATAATCCGTCGCGCCAATCCTTCGGCGATGGCGGTCTTACCAACGCCGGCCTCACCCACCAACAAGGGATTGTTTTTGCGTCGCCGGCACAAGGTTTGGATCACCCGTGTCAATTCTTGGTCGCGCCCAATCAGAGGATCAATCAGCCCCTCAGCGGCGCGTTTGTTGAGATTGACAGCGTACTGCGCCAAAGCCGATGGTGCGGCTTCTTCTGAGCCGCTGGCTTCTTCACTCTCTGGGGCTTCTGAACTATCCGCGTCATCATCTTTGGAGATGCCATGGGATATGTAATTGACCACGTCTAACCGCGCTATTCCCTGCTCGGCAAGCAGATACACGGCGTGACTGTCGCGTTCGGCGAACAAAGCAACCAGCACATTCAGGGGACGCACATCTTTCTTGCCCGCCGCTTGCACGTGATACACCGCGCGCTGCAGTACACGCTGAAAACCGACAGTGGGCTGTACTTCGTACTCACCATCTTCATTCTTTTCCGCGGTGGGCACATTCGTGAGCAGGAATTGCTCGAGATCCTTGCCCAGCCGGTCTAGGTTCGCACCAACGGCACGCAACACGCCGGTCACTTCAGCGTCGTCCAGCAACGCTAGCAGCAGATGCTCGACCGTCAGCAGCTCGTGACCGCTGCGCCGGGCCTGCACGAAGGCCGCATCTAGGGCTTTCTGTAATTCTTGGCTTAACATCAGGCGCGCTCCATAGTGCTCATCAAAGGGTGCTGGTGATCGCGTGCATACTTATTGACCTGGCTCACTTTGGTTTCGGCGATTTCCGCCGTGTAAGTCCCAGCGGTGGCCCGGCCATTGGTATGCACTTCCATCATCAACTGCACTGCCGACTCATGTGGCAGACGAAAGAACTTTTGCAGTACATGCACGACGAATTCCATCGGCGTGTAATCGTCGTTAAGCAGCACCACCTGATACAGCGGTGGGGGTTGAACCTTGCGCCGTTCTTTTTCAACAACAGCGCCATCATCCGGTTGGTTTTGTCGGGGGTCGGTCATGATCCTATTCTAGGCACGAAATCCATCGCGTTGCGACAACCTACGACCACGATCGCACAGGACACGTTCAAATGTATTGCGCAACTCAATGGTGGGCAGGCAATGCCAGTGCTGCTCAGTCAATTTTTACGTCGACGCAGCATGGCGTGGATGCAATACGGCGCGCCCAGTCGCTGCCGCCCCAGGCCTAAACATGAGAAACTAAGGGCCTAACTGCGAACGAATTGTCGTGTCTAGTCACCTACCGCCTCTGGTTTTGCGGGGATTGAACCTTGCCCCGCGTGTGTTCAGTCTCGCGCTGCTCGGACTTATAGGTCTGGAGTTAGCGCGCGTGACCTGGCTACTCCTGCCTGAAGGCCCGGCGTGGACACCACCCACCCCGAGCTCCACGGCAGCCCAGCCTGCGGCTCAGGCTGGATTCTCTTTGGACGAGCTGCTTGCCGCTGAACTCTTCGGCCCCTATCGGCCACAGGCCCAACCGGAGGCCGCCGAGCTCGACCCCGAAGACGCTCCGGATACCAAGCTAAGGTTGACCCTACGCGGCATAGTCGCGGCGGAGACCGCACAGGACTCTCGCGCACTCATTGAGTCTAATCCGAACGATTTAGAGCCCTACTCCATCGGTATGGCCATACCTGGCGGCGCAACTCTGCATGCCATCTACCCCGATCGTGTGCTACTGCGCCGCGCCGGGCGGCTAGAAACTCTGCGCCTGGAAAAAGATGAACCTCGCGATCCCAATGCGGTAGTCGCCCTGCCACCGACCTCGCGCGGCAGCGCCGCCAACGTGTTGGATTACGAAACTGCGCAGAAGCTCAGCAATATCCGCAGCGAGCTCCTACAAGACCCCACCAAGGCATCGCAGTACATGCGCATGCAACCCGCCAGACGCAATGGGCAGCTAGTGGGCTATCGCATTTACCCCGGACGCAATCGGGAACTCTTTCGCGAAGTGGGCCTGCGCCCTGGCGACATCATCACCAGTGTCAATGGTGTGGAACTGAACAACCCCAGCCGCAGTCTGCAGCTGCTGGGTGATCTGTCTCAGGCCAACAACATTGACCTGACTGTCGAGCGCGCAGGCAACTTACAAAACTACTCGGTAACGCTGAATCCATGATCTTGTCGACCACCTTGCGCCGGCTGTGCTGGGCGCTGGCTTTGAGCATCCCGCTGCAAGTCGCCGCCCAAAATAGCGGCGGTACTACTTTGAACCTCAAAGACGCAGACATCGCCTCTTTGATCACAACGGTGAGTGACCTTACGGGCACCAATTTCATTGTCGACCCGAGGGTGAAAGGCAAGGTGACGGTGCTGTCCTCGGCGCCGATGTCTCCGGAGGAGCTGTACAGCGTTTTCCTGGCCGTACTCCAGGTGCATGGCTTTGCTGCGGTGCCGGCCGGCCCGGTGACGAAAATCGTGCCGGAAGTGGGCGCCAAACAAGACGGCGGCAGTTACTTCGAGTTTGACGGCCTAGCCGAAGACGAGATCGTGACCCGTGTGGTGGAGATTGCGAATGTGCCGGCAGCGCAGCTGGTACCTATCTTGCGGCCCTTGGTCCCGCAATATGGGCACTTGGCAGCCTACTCTCCCTCCAACATGCTGATCATTTCGGACCGGGCCGCCAACGTTGCGCGCCTCACCCAAATCATCGAGCGCATTGACCGCAGCAGCAACTCCGAGCTGGAAGTCATTCGTCTGGAATATGCCTCCGCTACGGATGTGGAGCGCCTGGTACAAGGCCTATATCAAGGCAATAAAGCGGCTGCTCAGGCCGCAGGTCAAGATCCTGTGGTGGTCTTGGCCGATGAGCGCACGAACTCTATTTTGGTGTCCGGCGACCCCTCCCAACGCGTCGCCATCCGTGCCTTAGTCGCCCACTTAGATATCCCGCTGGATGAAGATGGCGACACCCAAGTGATTTACCTGTCCTTCGCCAACTCAGAAACGCTGGCTCCCATTCTCGAGGGTTATGTCGAGTCCCAGCAACAAGGCCAGGCCGGCGGTCAGGGCGGACAGGCAGCTGCAGGTAACCGCGGCGGCAGTCGCATGCCCGGCACGCGCATCGTTGCTGAGCCCGATATCAACGCTCTGGTCATCACGGCGCCGCCCAAAATCATGCGTGGCCTTAAGTCCGTCATCGCCCAGTTGGACATTCGTCGCTCTCAGGTGCTGGTGGAAGCTATTCTCGCCGAAATATCCGTCAACAAAGCCCGTCAGCTAGGCGTGGACTGGGCGGTGTTCAACGATGAACAAGTGGCTGCAGCCGGCATATTGGATCAATCCGTCATCGGCGGCCTCGGAGGCGCTTTGGGCGGCCAGGGAGGCTCAGCGGCAGCTCTCAGCCTCGTACGCCAAGGCCTCAATATTGCCGGCGGGCGCGAAAACAGCAACGGGACGACTTTTGGCGTATTGCTGCGGGCCTTAAGCTCCGACGGCGACACCAACGTGCTGAGCACGCCCTCCGTCGTCACCATGGATAACGAAGAGGCCGAGATTTCCGTAGGACAGGAAGTCCCCTTCCTAACTGGCTCCTTTTCCAATGCCGGCGGTCAGGTGGGGGCGGTCAACCCCTTCCAAACCATTGAACGGCGTGATGTCGGCCTCACCCTCGCTATTACGCCGCAAATCAACGCCGGCGATAACATCCAGCTGGAGATCCGCCAGGAATCCTCTGATGTGGTCGCGGGTGGCGGCGGCGGCGCCGTTGACTTGGTCACCAACAAGCGCACCCTCAACACCACTGTGATGGTCGACGACGGAGATATTTTGGTGTTGGGTGGCCTGATTAATGACAACGTCAACCAAACCGAGCAAAAAATCCCCATTCTCGGAGATATACCGCTGATCGGAGCCCTGTTCCGATCCACCTCGGTGAACAGGGACAAGCAGAATCTGATGATCTTCATTCGCCCCACGATACTGCGTGACCGCGCTACAGCCAGCTTCCACACCAACCGCAAGTATCGCTACATGCGCAATGTGCAGCGCCAGGCCAATGAAGAAGGCACGCGCTTGTTCTGGAACGATAATGGTCCGCAGCTCAATCCTTTGGAAGAGATGATCCGCCCCAAAGTGTTGGAGACCCTCCCTGGAGCCAATGGTGAGAGCAGTCAACAAGACACCTCACCTGTGACCCAGCCTCAGGCCAAGCCCGCGAACCAAGCCCTGCAGTTGGATACTCAACTGCGTAGCGACAAGCGCGTTCTGAGCACCGAGCCAGTACTCGATGAACCGGCCGGCCGCGTCGACGCAGAAGCCCCCGCAGAACGTAAGAAGATGGGCCGAGGCCACCTCCGCTAATGAACAATGAAGCCGTAGAGATGCCCGTAGAGGACGCACCAGAGACTCCGCTCCGGTTGCCGAACTTTGCCTTTTCTAAACGGCATGGTGTGTTGGTACTGCCTGCTGAAGAAGACCAGCCACTCAGAATTTTGCACCGCCCGCAGCCAGCGCTGGCCAGCTTATTGGAAATCCAACGCTTGTTGGACGGCCATTTGCCGCCCATGCGGGAGGTGAGTGCGGAGGAGTTTGATCGCGAACTACAACGGCGCTTCGAAAATGACTCCAGCCAAACCATGCAGGCGATGCAAGGCTTGGATGATGATGCCGACCTTAGCTCCGCGGCTGAAGCCTTAGCTGAGCCACAGGATCTGCTGGAGTCGGATGATGATGCCCCCATCATTCGCCTGATCAACGCCATGCTCTCTGAGGCTGTGAAAGAAAACGCCTCAGACATCCATATAGAGCCTTTTGAGAACCGGCTGGTTATTCGCTTTCGGGTCGATGGCGTACTGCGCCAGGTCCTCGCCCCGCAGCGCGCCTTGATCCCTTTGATTATTTCGCGCATTAAGGTGATGGCCAAGCTCGACATTGCTGAAAAGCGCATCCCTCAGGACGGCCGCATTTCCATCAAGATCGCCGGCCGGCCTGTCGACGTTCGTGTCTCCACGATTCCGTCCGGACACGGCGAGCGCGTTGTATTGCGATTACTGGATAAGCAAGCCGGTCGCTTGGACTTAGGCCACCTCGGCATGGGCGAGCAGCAACTTGCCACCATGCAGGAGCTCATCAAGAAGCCTCACGGAATTATTTTGGTCACCGGGCCCACGGGCTCGGGAAAAACCACGACCTTGTATGCCGGCCTCACCAGCCTGAACGACAACAGTCGCAATATCCTCACCGTCGAGGACCCCATCGAATATTACCTGGACGGCATTGGCCAAACCCAGGTCAACACCAAGGTCGATATGACCTTTGCCCGAGGCCTCCGAGCAATTCTGCGCCAAGACCCAGACGTGGTGATGGTCGGTGAGATTCGCGACCTGGAAACCGCAGATATTGCGGTACAAGCCTCGCTGACCGGCCACTTGGTGTTGTCTACCCTGCACACCAACACTGCCGTCGGCGCGGTTGCCCGCTTGCGTGATATGGGAGTGGAGCCCTTCCTCATGGCCTCCAGCCTCATCGGCCTTATTGCTCAGCGCCTGGTGCGCACGCTTTGCCCGCATTGCCGCACACCCCATAGCCCGGATGAAACCGAGCGCAAGCTACTCGATCTTCCGGATGATTTCGATGGGCATATTTATCAGCCCGCGGGCTGTGATAAGTGCCGCCATAACGGCTATGTGGGACGAATTGGCATCCACGAGGTGATTGCCGTGGACGAACAAATGCGCACTATGATTCATGAAGGAGCCTCAGAGCAGGCCCTAGAAAAATATGCGCGCACGCAAGGGCCGGGCATTCGCGCTGAAGGTCGGCGCAAGGTCTTGGCCGGCATGACCACGCTAGAAGAAGTTCTACGCGTGACCCGCGAAGACTAAGTTCCCATGGCCGCCTTCAGTTATTCCGCCCTTGATAGCCGGGGGCGCAAGAAAAAGGGTTTGTTGGAGGGCGACACCGCTAAGGCAGTTCGCGGCCAACTTCGGGATAAGGGGCTCACACCGCTAGAAGTCACTGAGGTCGCCAAGGCCGAACAAGGACGCAGTGGCGGCGGATTTCGCTTCGAGCGCGGTCTACCGGCGACGACTGTGGCCTTATTCACTCGTCAGCTTGCCACCTTAGTTCGCTCCGGCCTCCCCCTGGAAGAGGCCTTGTCCACCGCTGCGGAACAAATGGAAGGCCGACGGGTACAAGCCGTTGTGATGGGGATTCGCGCACGCGTTACTGAAGGCCACACCCTGGCCTCGGCGCTTCGCGACTACAAACACATCTTCAACGAGATGTACTGCGCCACCGTGGAATCTGGGGAGTCTTCAGGGCGACTGGACATGGTCCTTGAGCGGCTGGCCGAATATGTAGAGCGGCGTCAGGAGCTACAAAAGAAAATCTTCGCGGCACTGTCCTACCCGGTTATTTTGGTCTTCGCCTCTATTGCGATTGTGTCTTTCCTGCTGGCCAGCGTGGTGCCTCAGGTTGTGGGAGTATTCGCCAGCCTTGATGCTGAACTCCCGCCACTGACCAAAGCCATGATCGCAGCCTCAGACGGCTTGCGTGAAAACTGGGTTGTGCTGGTGAGCCTTGTCGCGCTTTTCGTGGTGGGCTGGTCAATGGCGATGCGCCGCCCCCATCTCAAGAACCGCTGGCATCGGGCCAAACTACGCATTCCCATGATTGGCAAATTGGAACGCGGCGTGAACGCCGGACGCTTTACCCGTACCTTCAGCATGCTCGTCAATAGCGGTGTTCCAGTGCTTGAAGCAATGCAGATATGTGCGCGCGTTGTCTCTAACTTACCAATGCGTGATGCCGTGGAAACGGCTGCCGGGAAAGTGCGCGAAGGTGCTGGCATTGCTCGTTCTTTGGGTGAGTCCAAGCTCTTCCCGCCAATCACTCTCAATCTGATCGCCAACGGTGAGTCCTCTGGCGAGCTCGATGAGATGCTAGAACGCGCTGCGCATAACCAAGAGCTCGAGGTGGACACCCTTATCAATGCCGTCATGGGAGTATTGGGCCCACTGCTGATTATGGGTATGGCAGGCATTGTGTTGACCATCGTACTGGCCATCATGCTGCCAATCTTCGATATGAATCAGCTTGTCCGCTAGAAAGTCCGCGAGGCGCGCACATTAGCGCGGTCGCGTTATCGCTGGTGCAGGCCCTCTTCCTCACCCAGCATGGCGGCAATACGTTGGGGCAAATCATCGCCAACGGCTCTGGCCGCCATATGAATAGAATTCGCAAAGGCCTTAGCGTCTGCACCACCATGGGATTTAATCACCACACCGCGCAGGCCAACCAGGCTGGCTCCGTTGTAACGACCGGGGTCCATATCGCGCCGCAGACTCCGCAGTACAGGCGCACTTAGCGCCGCACTCAGCCGTCCATACCAGCTGCGCATGAACGCCGTACGAATCCGCTGGCCGAGTAGTCTTGCAAGCCCCTCGCTGGACTTGAGCATCACATTGCCGGTGAAGCCATCACAAACCACGACATCGACCGAGCCTGCGTAAATATCGTCACCCTCGACAAAACCGGCGTAGTTCAACGCCGAATCTGCGCGGATAAGTTGATCGGCAGCCTTGACCACACTATTGCCTTTGACGGCCTCACTGCCGATGTTCAACAGGCCAATACGAGGATGAGGCAAACCGCTGAGCGCCACGCAGGCTGCGCTGCCCATGCGAGCAAACTGCAAGAGTTGCTCCGCGGATGTTTCCGCATTCGCCCCCAGATCTAGCAAGTAGGTACGATCCCGCGCCGAGGGCAAGGCGGCCATGATGGCAGGCCGATCTATGCCTGGAATCATCTTAAGCACGAAACGCGCCGTTGCCATCCAGGCACCGGTGTTGCCCGCGCTCACTGCGGCCCCCGCGCGGCCCTCCTTGACGCAGTTCAGAGCCACTCGCATTGAAGAGTCTTTTTTACTGCGCAGGGCCTGCGCTGGCTCTTCATCCATCGCCACCACTTCGCTGGCTTCTACCAGCTCAAGCTGCGACATATGGGCCATACCCGCGGAAGAAAGCAGCGGCTCTAGCAAAGCCGTCTTGCCGACCAACAGCAAGCGCAGATCGGGGTCGTGCGCCAAGGCCAGTTTGCAGGCCTGGACTACGGTTGGAGCACCGTTGTCTCCCCCCATTGCGTCCACTGCGACGATCGGCATAGACCCCTCCTTCAAAAACGCCGGCTCAAAGGCCGGCGTTATGGTCGTGTAGCGACATGTACAACGCTGAGCAGCGGCTAGGGCCTGCCAGGCAGGTGGCACTGTGCCCTAAAGACAAGTGGCGCTAAGACTACTTGTCTAATCCGTACCTACGATATCGTTAGCCGTGGCCGCGACTGTCGGACGAAGCTTAGGCCTCGTCGTCGCTGAAATCTGCAACCTGTGGCGGCACGATGACCTGCCGACCACGGTAGAAGCCGTCTTTGGTGACATGGTGACGACGGTGGGTTTCGCCGGTGGTTTGATCTACCGACAAGGTGGCGCCGGTCAGGGCGTCGTGTGAACGACGCATGTCACGCTTGGAGCGAGTCTTGCGGTTTTGTTGAACAGCCATGGTTTAACTCTGCAATTGTTCTGCGGTGATGTTGGTGCTGGCAGGGCACGCAGACCGCGTGCCATGGGCGTTGGTAAACCCGGTATTTTAGGGCGTTCACTCAGGCTCTTGCAAATCGCATTGCGTATGTCGTGGGAAATCCGGTAAGGCCAAGCTCAGCTCGGTTGTCACCAAGGCACGCAATTGCACCTTTTCATCAGCAATTTCCCACTGAGCTTGAGGGTCTTTAGGGTCCTCTTCCGGGGTGATGAGCACGTGTTGGTCCAACTCGGCGCTCCAGTTAACCAGCTCGCCACAACGCTGACACGGCAGTTGCGCCTCAGCCTGCAGCGCCACATCAAGCAGCCAGCGCCCTCGCGGGGCCTTCTGCACTGTGAGTTCTAGCGGCAGGCTCTGAGGCCACTGCGCACCGGGCACCCAAGCCTGAATCTCAGAGCCAATAGGAAACTCCCCAGAAAAAGCCCAACCCTCATGCAGATGGGATTCAGCGACCCATTGGGGCAATATGTGGCGCTTGGCAGACATCACCTCGTCCTTATTCATGGCTGATTCGTCGCTCATTCTCGCATCCAGCTCGATCTATAGACAGCGGCAGCTAGCGCAGCTCGGCCTGAGCTTTGTGGCGCACTCGCCGAAAACGAAGGAGGATCTACGGCCCGGTGAAACCCCGCATGATCGCGCCCTACGTCTCTCACAAGAGAAAGCTCAAAGCCTGCGCCAAGATCATCCACAGGCCTGGATTTTAGGCTCAGATCAAGTGTGTAGTTGTGCAGGCCAAATCCTGCGCAAACCTGGCAGCCTCAGCAAGCAGCAACAGCATCTGCAGCATTTGGCCGGCAAAGAGGTGAGTTTTCACACTGCTGTCGCTCTGTGCGGCCCGCAGGGCGAATTGGAAGCGCGGGAGGTGCTCACTCTGGCGCGCATGCGCTCCTTAGCTACCGCGGAGATTACCGCTTATGTGGAGCGCGAGCCGGCAGCTGATTGCGCTGGCGGGTTTAAGGTTGAAGGCCTGGGAATTAGATTATTCGACTGGATACGCAGCGATGACCCTACGGCACTAGTCGGCTTACCACTGATTGCCTGCGGCCAGCTCATTCGACAATATTTGCCGCAGCTCTGGACGCGGTTCGCGGCGGCTTAGTTCGCCCGAGCCCTACTCAGAGCTTCGCCTCCCGCTGGGGCCTTATTGAAAATGCTGATCGATGGCTTGGGGTAGCCCGGACAAGTCATCGAGCACACTCAAAGCGCCATGGTCATGTAGCTCTTGCGCTTCATGCACGCCCCAACTCACGCCTACAGCCGCACAGCCGAACTGCGCCGCCATCTGCATATCGTAGGTGGTGTCACCCACCATCAATATCTGATCGGGCTCGACACATAGCCGCAAACTTAGTTGTTCCAACATGAGGGGGTTGGGTTTACTCGCCGACTCATCCGCCGTTCGCGTGTCTTTAAACAAGCGTCCCCAGGGCACGTTGGCCAAAGCCCGGTCCAGCCCTGCGCGAGATTTCCCGGTTGCGACGGCGAGCACATGACCGGACTCATGCAAATTCGCCAAAACTTGGTCTACGCCAGCGAAGGGCTGTCCGAATACCCGCATCGGCCGTCCGCGGTGATGCTCGCGGTAACGGGCCATCAGGGTCTGAAGATCCGCCGTACTGAGCTCCGGGAATATTTGCGCAAAAGCTTCAGCCAAACCCAAACCAATGGCCCGCCGCATGGTTTGCTCGGATGGCAAGGGCACCCCCAAACTCTGACTGGCTTGGCGCATAGAGGCCACGATATCCGCCGCTGAATCCACCAAAGTTCCATCCCAGTCGAAGACGATGACCTCAGGGCTGCGCATGGTTCTACCTTATTCAAAAAGGGGGAAGTCGCCCCATTCTGCCGGAAGTGACGCCGTGGCGTGGAGCTCCTGACCCTGCCAAACCCCCTGCAGGCGCCAGGCGTGTAGCGCTAGTCGCGGGCGCCCCTGAGCTTGCAAGCGCCGATCAGAACTGCGACTGCCGTAGCGATCATCACCGATCAAAGGCAGGCCCCGAGATGCGGCTTGGACCCGAATTTGGTGCATACGCCCTGTCTCCAGCTGCAGCTCGATTTCGGCCCAACCAGCGTGCTGAACCCGTAATCGCGCCTGCAGCCGCGCGAGTTTCCCCTGCCCCGGCGGCACGCATTCAACGCGGCCGCCGGCACCACGCTCGAGGTGATCCTCCCATAGCTGTGTTTTGGGCCCCTGCCAGCTGCCATGAACCAAAGCGCGGTAGGTCTTGGTCCAATCTGCTTCAGTGAAGGCCTGCATGCCTGCACGCCCCTCCACCACAGCCAAGCAGCCACTGGTCGCTCGATCCAAGCGATGCGCAGGTTGCCAGGATTTACCCCAGACAGCGTGCGCCAATTCCACCAAGCTCCAGCGCACACCGGTACCCGGCTGACTCGCCCAACCACTGGGCTTGTTTACGATCTTCAGGCCAACGCTCTCTGCGACTAGTGCTTGTCGCAGCTGCGCCAACATTCCCTCTGGTGGCTGCGCCGCGGTTGTGTTCACCGATTCGGTGATGGGGGGTATGCGCACCTCGTCTCCCTCGGCCAGTCGAGTCAATGGTTTGGCACGCCCCTTATTGACGCGAACCTCGCCTTTACGGATCAAGCGATATATCCGGGTACGCGGCAGGCCCAACTCGCGTAACAGGAAATTATCCAAGCGTTGTCCGTCCTTATCGGCACTCACCTGCACGCGCCTGACACCAAAATTCCGAGCTTGCCTGTCCTGTGGCACAATAAAGCGTCCTGAAAAAAGGATTAACGCGCGAAAGGGATGAGAGCAAGGCCCGTCGCTGCGTTGAACTGAGGACGGATGCGGTGGCATCCGGCGCCGAATAAACGGCATTGGACTCCCGCAAGAATGGTACTCCCTGGGCCCTTGAGGCGCAGGGTCTTTAGAAATATTTGCTGGCTCCCGCTATGCACCGCGGTTGAGCCTGAGACTGAACAACACAATGAAACGCATTTTGATCAATGCCACGCAGCCGGAAGAGCTGCGCTTGGCGATCGTAGACGGACAACGTCTGCTCGACCTCGATATCGAATCCCAAGCCCGAGAACAGCGCAAGGGCAATGTTTACAAGGGGCGTATCACCCGCGTCGAGCCCTCCTTAGAAGCCTGTTTCGTAGACTACGGTGAAGACCGTCAAGGCTTTTTGTCCCTGCGCGAAATTTCTCCAGAGTACTTCGAGAAACCTGCCGCCAGCGGCGACAAATCCAACATGCGCGAGCTCATTAAAGAGGGCCGCGAGATCATCGTGCAGGTGGATAAAGAAGAGCGCGGCACCAAGGGCGCGGCCCTGACCACCTACATCTCCCTGGCCGGGCGCTATCTGGTGCTCATGCCAAACAACCCTAAAGCTGGTGGGGTATCCCGGCGCATCGACGGCGAAGATCGCGCCGATCTGCGCGAGGCCATGAGCAGCCTGGAACTACCAGCCGGAATGGGCGCCATTGCGCGCACCGCTGGCGTAGGCCGCACCGCCGAGGAGCTGCAGTGGGACCTGAACTATTTGCTAGACCTCTGGCAAAGCCTGCTCGGCGCCACCCATGAGCGCAAAGCTCCGTTCCTGATTTACCAGGAAAGCAACATCATCATCCGCGCGCTGCGTGATTACTTAAAGCCAGATATCGGCGAAATTGTGGTCGACGAAGAACGGATTTATGCGCATGCCAGTGAGTTCATGCGCATGGTCATGCCGGGCCAGCAAAACAAGCTGAAGTACTACGCCGACCCCACACCTCTGTTCTCGCGTTACCAAATCGAATCGCAGATCGAAAGCGCGCATGTGCGTGAGGTTCGGCTGCCATCGGGTGGGTCCATCGTCATCGACTCCACCGAAGCGCTCACGGCCATCGATATTAACTCCGCACGCTCGACCCGCGGCGGGAGTATCGAAGAGACTGCGCTGCACACCAACTTGGAAGCGGCCGATGAAATTGCCCGTCAGTTGCGGCTACGCGACCTCGGCGGCCTCGTCGTTATCGATTTCATCGACATGAACACCTCCAAGAACCAACGGGAGGTGGAGAACCGGTTGCGGGATGCCTGCGGTATGGACCGTGCGCGTATTCAGCTGGGGCGCATATCCCGCTTTGGCTTACTCGAGATGTCACGCCAACGCCTGCGCCCATCCCTGCGCGAACACACTCACCTGGTGTGTCCACGGTGTGATGGCCAGGGCATGATTCGCACCATCGAGTCCACCGGCTTATTGGTACTCAGGCTGCTGGAGGAAGAGGCACTGAAGGAAAAGACTGGGCGGGTGATCGCGCAGCTACCCGCCTCTGTTGCCACCTACCTGTTGAACGAAAAACGCTCCATTCTTGGCGCAATTGAGGCTCGCACCGAGGTCGACCTGACCCTGGTCGCGAATCCCAACCTCGAATCTCCGCAATTCGACATCAGCCGGATTCGCGAAGATCAGCTCCAAGAAGAAAATAATGGCGGCCCCAGCCACAGCTTGATTCACCTGCCAGCACCGAACCCAGCAGATTTGCCGCATGCCGACCAAACCGTGGGCAAAAAGGCCGGGCAGGTTCCCGCCGTAGCTGCTGTTCTACCCTCGACTCCGGCCCCTACTCGGGCAGAACCGGAGCCACGTCAGCGTAGAGCCCCCCAGCACGCCAAATCCCGCCCTCAGCAAGCCACTGCCTCGGTATCCTTGTTGGCACGCTTGTGGGCAGCTCTGCTGCAGCTCACCGGCATGGGCGGCCAAAGCGAAGAGCAACAGCCTCGACAGCCAAACCGGTCTAACCAAGGTTCAGGTCAGCGCGGGCGTGGGCAGGGACGTGGCGGAGATCGTAAGTCTGGAAGCGGCGGCAATCAGCGCAACCGGCGCAGCAACACGCGGCGCGATAACCGCCGAGACCGAGACGACATCACGACAAATCGGCAGGCGCCTAGCGCCAGTAGCGGGACCAAAGCCGAAACCAATGCCGACAAGCCCCAAGACGCTGCAGACAACGGGGGTCGCAAGCGGCGTCGGCGGCGGCGCTCGGGTAACGACAATAACGCGGCTAACGAGCAAAGCGGCGCCCAGAACAACGCAGCGAAGGCAGCGCAGGAAGGCGCCGCCCCGGATACGACTCGCGCCCCTGAGAGTCAAGCAGACAACGCTGGCAAAGCTAACCATGGGCCTACCGCCGAGGGTGACGACGGCAGCAATGCACCGAAATCACGGCGGCGCGGTCGGCGTGGAGGCCGGCGGCGGCGTGGCGCTCGCGGCAACGGTGCCGATGGAGCAGAAGCCACACAAAGCAGCTCTACCGAGCAAAGCCAAGATGGCTCCGCGCCTCGCGCAGACCGCCAAGACACCCCTCCGCAGGACAGCAAGAATGCAGAAATGTCCCAAGAGTCTGGCAAGACTGCGAAACCGGAAAACTCCGAACCCAGTACGCCTGTAGAGACCGCGGATCAGGCCACAGCTCGCGCACAAAAACCAGCCAAACCCCAAGCTCAGAGCAAGACGGATGTGGGCAACAGCAGTGATGCAGCCCAGCCTGAATCTGAAGCTGCCAAGCAGACCACGCCGCAACCTGCCTCGGCTGAGGCTGCAATGCCGACACAATCAAAGCCACAAGAGGCGGATGAGGCAAAACCTTCGCAGAGCAAGAGCTCGGAGCAGCCTAAACCTGAGGCGAAACCTAAGGCCGCACCCGAAACTAAACCCGCTGCATTAGATGAAACGGCGAGCGAGCAGGCGGCAACGGCAACTGTGCAAGAGGCACCAGCTAAGCCAGACGCGAGCGATGCTAAGGCGGGTGCAGCGGAAGACGCCGCTGACAAGCCCAAGCGCAGTCGTAGCCGTCGCCCGCGTAAAAGTGCACAGCCCAAGCCTGCTGCTGACAACACTGAAGCTGCCGCGGATACAGCGGCTACCGACGCCACCCCGACCGCGCCAGCATCGCCCGCCAAGGCCGCAGCTGCGACAGAAGGTGTTGCCAAGGCCGAGGCCAAGAGCGCGAAGGCTCCAAGCCGCTCAGATGATCAGGCTCAGCCCGAGCTAGTACAGGTGTCTACGGACCCGAGCAAAGTCAGCAAAGCCGCTCAGGCGGAGCAGCCCGCTACTACCCCGGCCAAAAAACCCGAAGACAAGAAGCCATCCAATGGTGATGCACCAAGCCCCAAAGCTCCGGTGACGCAGGCTATTACCAAACCCAAAGATGAGCCCGAATTGGTGATGGTAGAAACGAAGAAGAGCTAGCTACTAACCGGGCACTTCGGCTGTATCAACCGAAGCTCATTGGCGTTAACGAAATGGGGGCTTAGCCCCCATTTCTTTTCTTTCCGGAGTTAAAGTTGGATAGTCATGGACTACAACCTAAACGGGGCGCGGCCATGCACGCTCAAGAGACAACCATCGGGAAGCTCCGTTAGCCCGGTTACAGAACAAACCGGCCGCCCGGTCAATCTGGCCGAACCAGCCAAATGTGCCTAGAGCCGGGCTAGGCAAAAGTTGAGGCAGATGACCACTCACGGTCAGGAGCGTCAGAGCGGCCAACGATAGCGGCTCGCGCGCCGCCTCTCGACCCTGAACCAATCGAGTCCCGGCGACAAACCCACGCGCGCTACAGCGGCCGGGCTGTGGCCTAGAGCCCGGAGTTTTCCGCCACCGTCCAGCCGTAAAGCTGCTCGACATCAATGGCGGCAAAGCCGAAGTGGGCCAGGAAGACATCCAATGCGAGGGCGCGAACCTCGCCTTCGGGCGCTGTGCCCTCCCCCGCCAGATTCGCCGCCTGCCGACCGCTAAAGTTGTAGCGCAGGTCGTAGGACAAGGTCCCCGGCTCGGTGGCACTCCAGAAAATATCCAACAGCGTGCCGCCTGTGCTGACGCTCGGCGTGTCGACACCGGTGGACGGCGCCGTGTTGCCAATCCCGTATTGGGGGACAAAGCCCGACAGCACTGCACCGCCGCCGAAATGCTGCGTAGCATAGGGCGGGAGCACCTTGCCAATCTCGTACTGGGTCACCCCTGCCTGCAGCAGCGCCACCGAAACCACGCCACCCACGCCGGGGCGCGATGCGGCTTGCTGCACGCGCATGATGTACTCCCCACCAACAACGGTGCCGTCCTGCTCCACAATTGCCGTTGGCTGAAAGTCGACATTGCCGCCTTCATAACTCAACAGCGTGCCGTCGTTCTGGCGAAACCGGACTACGCTTGCGGCAAAGCCTTCTTGGCCGCGCTGGGTTGGGACCGTGATGCGGGGGCGAGATTGCAGAGTCTCAATGTCGCTCGAATAGTCCCCATCAAGTGAGCCGCCCCCACCCAATAGCAGACCAGCCGACGTCTCGAGCTCCAGCGCCAGCTCCCCAATCAGGAAGGTCGTCGCGGCCACATTGCTGCCCACCAGCAACACTGACTCAGCACCAGGTCCGCGGTAGAAGCCGACGGCTGGCGTGATCCATGGTCGATCCGAGGGGTGCGCGACAAAGGAGAATTGGGCAGAGTCCGGCCCCCGACCCAAGCCGAAGTACGGCTGCGCGCCCGGCTCCGGCACGCTGGCGATGATGAGGGAATCAGGAGCAAGATCCGAGGAATGGACGGCGACCCATTCTCCGGCGCTGACGCGCAGTTCCAGGACCGATGTCGACAAGTCGCGCGTGGCCGCTTCAACAGCGGTACTGCTCCGAGCATCCGCAGACAACGGCGTAGTGTCGTCGCCTGGCGCGCAGGCCGACAGGACCGTAACGAGCGCGCCAATCGCCGCCCGCAAATAACGTGGTGTGTTCATGATGTTCTCCGCTCCAACACAGCAAGCCTCTGGTGGGCTTGTCGATTCGTGTTCGAAAAACCTAGAGGATTTCTAGGGATAGTTCAATGCCCAAAAGCTTGTAGAACAGCGTTCGCTCGGGCCGGTGACTTTCGTAGCCATGCGCACGATCTATCGCCTACGCCGCACATGCTGATTCGATCTCGCGTCACCTTTGCCTCAGTTGATAAGGGCCTCAAGGATTCTTGGTGTGCCCCGGACGCGACCAACTCACTCTGAACGTGAGCTTTTTGGCGTCTCGCGATTGAATACATCGCCACGGAGTTCTTCGCGATCAAAGAGAACACCGGACGGGGCTCTACGCCCAAGTCTTATTGGCTGTGTTCCGCCCAATATTGTTGGGCCGCTCGCAAATCTTCTGCCGTATCAATTCCGACTGGCGGTGCTTGAGCCGCCTTCAACACCCGAATCCCAAAGCCCATCTCTAGGGCTCGGAGCTGCTCCAAACACTCCAAACCTTCCAAACGTCCGCTCGGTTGCGCGCAGTACTCAGCAAGAGCGCCGACCCTATAGGCGTACAAACCCAGGTGGCGCAGTGCTCCAGGGGCGGGCTGGGTGGAATCGCTAGCGTCGCGCACATGCGGGATGGGTGCCCGACTGAAGTACAGCGCATAACCACGTTGATCGCAGACCACTTTGACGCAGGCCGGGTTTTGCCATTCTTCCGGGTCCACCAGGGGGCAGGCTAAGGTCGACCAAGCCGCTTGGGGGTCATCCTCTAAACCGGTGGCCACCTGGCGGAGCAAGTCGGCCGGCATAAACGGCTCATCTCCTTGCAGGTTCACAACCACATCATCCGCAGACCAACCCTGTGTCTGCGCTAATTCGTTAATACGGTCGCTTCCACTGGCATGGTCGCTGCGCGTTAAGGCGGCGGCCGCCCCGGCCTTTTGCGCGACTTGCAGCACATCCTCAGCATCTGTCGCTACCCACACCTCTCCCAATTGGCTGGCTTGAGCCTGAGCAATCACATGCGCCAAAACCGGCTTATCGCCAATGGGAGCTAAGACCTTCCCCGGCAGCCGACTGGAGCCCAAGCGAGCAGGAATAACGACCCGAGTTTGGCTCATTCCAATTCGTCCGCATCCATGCGACGTGCTTCTGACTCCAGCATCACCGGAATACCATCGCGCACGGGATAAGCCAGACCAGAGGCTCGGCATTTAAGTTCATCGGTCTTGGCGTCATATTCCAGCGGAGCCTTGCTCACTGGGCACACCAAAATATCGAGTAAAGATTGATCCAACATCGCACAAGTCCTCAGACCGGCTGGGCCGGTAAGCATTGCTCCAGGGCTGTGAGCAGCCCCGCAGGCAGGGTGACAAAGTATTCCAGACTGTAAGCCTCACGACCATGCAAAAACCGGCATTTGACCGCATCTTTGGCGGTCATGAGTATGGGTCGATTGGCGGCGGCGGAGAAATCCTCCACCGTGAATTGGTGATGATCAGCAAAGGCCTTGCGCGGCCCCTTCAGGCCCGCATGGTCCAGCGCAGAAAAAAAGCCTTGCGGATGGCCAATGGCGGCTACCGCAAATACGTCTTGGCCCTGAAAAGTAGCGAGTGGCACCCGGCGTGCGTCACCAAGCCGAATGAGATCCCCAGGCTTGGGCTGCAATGTCCACATGGATCCAGTTTGGGCGGGTTGATCACCCACACTGAGCTGCAAGTGGGCCTGCTCCCGTCGCCACGCCGGCTCACGCAATGGCCCCACCGGCAATAAATGTCCATTACCGTCACCGCGCGCAGCGGGGGTGACCACAATCTCTACATCTCTGGCCAGCGCATAGTGCTGCAGTCCGTCGTCCGCCAAAATCAAATTGCAGCCGGCTTTTTCCAGCTCCTGAGCGGCCGCGTAGCGCTCCTCAGCCACAACAACGCTACAGGCGGTCTGCTGGGCGATGAGCAAGGGCTCGTCGCCTACCTCCGCCGCCGTGGACTGGGCCCCCACCCAAAGCAGGCCTCGAGTACGCCGCCCATAACCTCGGCTGACGACGCCTACATTCCAGCCTCTGTCGCGCAAAGCCTTTGCTAGCGCAATAATCACCGGCGTCTTTCCTGCTCCCCCAGCGACGATATTGCCCACAACGACAACCGGTACCTCGCAGCGTTTCGAGTTCAACCACCCTTGCTGGTAGGCCTTGCGCCGCAACACCACCACAGCGGCATAGATCCACTCCAAGGGCCAAAACAACCACAGCCACCCTGGTTGCCGCGCATACCAGCGCTGGTTAATTTGACTCTCGATAAATGAACGCAGACTCACAGGCTTAGGACAGCGCCGACGCGTCCTCGGTACCAAACTGCATGGCGTACAAACGGGCGTAGGCGCCATCGGCTTGGAGTAGCTCCTGATGCTGCCCCACCTCCACAATGCGGCCCTGATCAACAACCACAATACGATCCGCATGCAAAATGGTGGATAGCCGATGGGCGATGACCAAGGTGGTGCGGCCCTCCATCAAACTCAGCAGAGCATCCTGCACTACGCGCTCCGACTCGCTATCCAGGGCCGAAGTGGCTTCATCTAATATGAGCAGCGGCGCTGGCTTGAGCAGCGCCCTGGCAATGGCCAGGCGTTGCCGTTGACCTCCAGACAGCATCACACCATTCGGACCCACCGGCGTATCCAAGCCCTGTGGTAAGCGACGAATGAACTCCCAGGCATGGGCGGCTTCGGCGGCCGCCTGAATATCCGCCCTGGAGGCATTGGCCAACTCCCCATAAGCGATGTTGCGCTCTACGGTATCGTTGAACAGGGTTACGTTTTGGTCCACCAAAGCGATGTGCCGACGCAGGTCCTGAGGGTCGATGTTGCGCAGGTCCTGACCATCGAGCAGGATGCGCCCCGCATCCGGATCATAAAAGCGCGGGATCAAGCTCAATAAAGTGCTCTTACCACTGCCAGAGCGACCAACAAAAGCCACGGTTTCACCCGGCTGAATCTGCAAATCAATCTGGTCCAGCACTGCTTTTTGCGTGCCGGGATACGCAAAACATAACCCTTCAATGCTCAGCGCTCCGCGCACCGGACGGGACAATGACTCCCCTCCCACAGGCTCTGGAGGCGTTGCCATCAGCCCAAAAATATCAGCGGCGGCGGCAATACCTTTTTGCAGTTTCTCATTCAGGTTGGTGAGATTTTTAATGGGGCCCAACAGACTCAACATGGCGCCGATGAAAGCCACGAATGTGCCTGCCGTCATGGTTTCCAGCAGCGTTGGCGATGTGGCGATATACACCACCGCAGACACTGCCCAGGCAGCAATGAACTGTACGCTGGCCGTGGAGCCGGCACGGGTTGCAACCAAGCGCAGGTTCAGCCGGCGGTTCTTCTCATTGGCGACACCGAATTGCGCGCGCTCATAGCTTTGGCCGCCAAACAGTTTCACCACCCGCTGCGCTGTCACGACTTCTTCGGCCACATGAGACACGTCTCCCATAGAGTCTTGGATACGCCGTGAAATCTTGCGAAAGCGGCGGGCCACCACACTCACGAGCAGCGCAATCACCGGCCCGATGGCCAATACGAACACTGCCAAACGCCACTCCAAGTACAGCATCAGACCCACTAAACCAATCACGGTGAGCCCGTCTTTAATCATGGCCGTGACCACATTGGAGGCGCTTTCGGCTACCTGCTCGGCGTGGTAAGTCAGCCGGGTGAGTAAGTTACCGGGGCTGGAGCGATCAAAGAACGACACCGGCAGACGTAAATAGTGCTCAAACAACTGCGCGCGCAAGGTTTTGATGACCTGGCGGCCCACGGCAGCCATACCGTAAGCCGAGGTATAAGCTGCCGCTCCCCGCAAAAGGAATAACAGCAATATCAACCAGGGCATGCGCGCGATGGTGGCTGCGTCGCGCTGCACAAAAGATTCATCTAGCAGCGGTCGCATAAGCGCAATAAAACCCACATCGGCTACCGCAAAACCAATCATGCCGATGACGCCCAGCAAGAAGAACCGCCAGTGCGGGCGGGCGTATTGCAACAGGCGGAGGTAAATCTGGCGAGCGCTCTGCGCGCTGGGGGCAGCAGTGATCATGCGCGCATCATAGTGCTTCCAGCCGCCAGGGGCGCGCTCCTGGCCGCTGAATCGTCATATCGGGCAGATTTAGGCGCAGCGCACCACCCGCGGATGTGCTGCGCACCTCACTGCCGATATCCCGCCAACGCTGTACCACAGCAGTGCGCGGGAAACCCCAGCGGTTGTACACCCCTGCCGGTACAATCGCCAGATCGGGATGGAGCATGGCGACCCACTCGGCTGTAGAGGAAGTTTGGCTGCCATGGTGCGGCACCATCACCACGTCCACACCGGCTTGCAATTGAGGATGCCGCAGCATGGCATTCTCCGCCCGTAGCTCAACATCGCCAGGAAACAACATGCGTCGCTGGCCCACTTGAACCAGCACCACACAGGACAAGTCATTCTTGGACCAATGCGCTGGTCGATCTAAAGCTAGGCTGCTTATTCGCACTCCGTCTGCCGACCATTGCAATGCTTCACGGCAATTGCTGCCAGCGGCTCCCCATTGCTCTTTGACACTAAACGCTTGAGTGAGCGCGCGCCGCCCGCCAGCATGATCGCGGTCTTCATGCGTCGTGATTAGCAAGTCGACCTGGCTGAGCCCGAGGGCTTCGAGCTGTGGCCTCACGATCATGGCACCCGCGTCAAAGCGGCCGCTACGGCTGCGCGGACCGCTATCAATCACAACCACATGCTCAGCTGTACGCACGATAGCAGCCGAGCCCTGCCCTACATCCAGCACCCAAATATCTGCACGATCCATCGCGGGCGCAGGTACGGGGCGCAACCCAGCCCAAAGCGCACAACACCATAAGACGCAGGCGCCGATCAGCCAGTCACGCCGCTGCAAGCCCACAACGAGAGCCAGCGCCAAAGCCGACAATAACAAGGCCGCCTCCAGCAAGTTGAGGCTCTGCGCAGGCCATACCACCCAAGGTTTTGCCGCCCACCACGCTAATGCCGCGTAGAGGCCATCCAAAGCCTGGGTTAACCACAGTTGTGGCTGGGACCATAAGCCAATGCCGTCAAGGAGCACTGCACCCAAACACAGCGGCAGCAACAAGACCATGGCCGGAACCAACACCACATTGAGCCCCAGCCCGACCAGGCTCCATTGGCCGAACCATGCCCAGCATAGGGGCGCCAGCCCCACTCCCAGCAGCGCTTGCAGGGCGATCAAACGCCGCAGCCAGGAGTAGGGTTTCAGCCAGGGCCAGGCCGTTATTATGAGCAGTACGGCCGCGAAGGACAGCCACAAAGAAGCGTTTAAGCTGTGTAGCGGCGCTATCGTCAGCACCCCGATTAAGGCTAAGGACCAGCCCGCTAGGGGCGCAGCATAGCGCCCAGCGCTCAACACCCCTAGAACCAAGATGCCCATGGCCCAAGCCCGCCAGGCCGAGACCTGGCCATGCGCCAGCACCATATATCCGCTCATCCACAGTGCCGAGCTTATCGCCGCACATTGCCGGCGTCTTAACCCATGCTGCCATGAGGGCCTTAGCGCCCAGAGCAGCCGGCCAATGGCCCAGCCCCAGGCACCCAACAAGCCCAGATGTAAACCCGATATGGCAAATAAATGGCTGACTCCTGTTCGCGCCAAGGTGTCCCAGATCTCGGCGCTAAAACCTGAACGGTCCGCAAAAACCAAGGCCTTTAACAGCGCCATCCCTGGACCGGAGCTAGGCCTTATTGGCGCAGATGTGAGTACCGCCTCTGGACAAGGTTGCCACCGCTGCACGCTACCAAGGCCATGGATGGCTTGGGAGTACAACCAGCGGCCGTAATCAAACCCAAACCAATTTACTGTGCCGTGGGGTGGCTTCAGCCTTAGGTGGGCTTGGATACAACTGTGAATGGACACACGTTCTAGACCCGCCGCGGCCTCAGCATAAGCCGCCACGCGCAGCCGCCGCCCTTGGGCATCGCGTAGGAGTAAGCGTGTCCGATCCGGCTCCGGCGACAGGGCCAAAACACGATAGTCACCGACGCTAGACCCAGGACTAGACCAGCGCAACCGCTCCTGTTGCCAATACACCCAGGCAGCGTGGATCAGGGCCAAGGACATCAGGCAAACAGGCCAGCGCCAGGCCTTGTTCCCTAAGGCCCAGATCAGACCACACACAGCCCCAACAGCGAAGCTCAGCGGGTGCCAGTAAAAGCCGAGCTGAGCGAGGCCCAGCGCGGCCAGAGCGGCGATTAAGAGCCGGTAGTCACCGGAAACAGCTGTCCCTGACGCAATTCCAGGCATCGATCTGCCCTCGCCGCCAATTCGCGATCATGGGTCACCAGCACCAGGGCCGTTGCCAATCGGCGCTGCAGATCCAGCAGAACCTCGAAAACGGTATGGCCAGTGGCCTGATCTAGGTTGCCGGTGGGCTCATCGGCCAACACACAAGCGGGCTGATTCACCAAAGCGCGTGCCACCGCCACACGTTGCCGTTCACCGCCGGATAGCTCCGCCGGACGATGCTCCAGGCGCTCCCCCAAGCCCACCGCCGTCAATACTTCTGCCGCCGTCGAACGTGCCAAGCTCCACTGCGCACCGCCCAGGGCCAGAGGCATTGCCGCATTCTCCAAGGCCGAAAACTCGGGCAGTAAATGGTGAAACTGGTACACGAAGCCCAGATGCTGATTCCGCAAACGGGTGCGTGCAGCATCACCTAAAGAGTTCAGTTCTTGGTCCTGGATCCAAACCTGACCGGCGCTGGGTTTGTCCAAGCCGGCCAGTAGCTGCAGCAGTGTGCTCTTGCCTGAGCCAGATTGACCAATGATGGCCACAGACTCGCCCGCATGCAGTTCTAGATTCACACCTTGCAAGACCTCTAAGCGGCGTCCTGCGTCCACAAACTCGCGTGACAGCCCGGCACAGCGCAACACCACCTCACTCATGGCGCAAGGCCTCCGCCGGCTCCACACGGGTGGCGCGCCAGGCCGGATAGATGGTGGAGATCAACCCCAGCAGCAAAGACACCACGGCGATTTTTCCCACATCCCCCCAGTGCAGCTCCGACGGTAAATCGCTGATGTAGTAAACATCGTCGGCGAGCAGGTCTCGGCCCAATGCGTTTTCTAAAGCTGGAACCAAGGTTTCTACATTCAGAGCCAGCGCCACACCACCAACCAAACCCAGCAAGGTGCCGATAATTCCAATCAGGCTTCCTTGCACCATGAATGCTCCCAAAATCGTGCCGCGGGAGGCACCTAAGGTGCGCAAGATGGCGATATCAGATTGTTTGTCTTGGACCACCATCACCAGCGTGCTGACGATGTTAAACGCCGCCACAGCAATGATGAGGCTCAAAATGATGAACATCACGCGTTTCTCCGTGCGGATCGCAGCAAAGAAATTGCGGTGTTGCTGCGCCCAGTCACTCACCTGATACGCCATCGGCAGGTCTTCGCGGACATCCGCCGCAATCCAAGGGGCGCGCATTGGCTCATGCAGGCTGAGGCTCAGGCCATGCACCGCATCACCCAATCGATACAGCTTGGCCGCATCACTCCGGTGCATCAAAACCAGGCTGCGGTCGAACTCGTACATGCCCACTTCAAACAAGCCGACCACCGTGCAGCGCCGAAACCGCGGAGTGAGGCCCAGTGGTGTCACCTGCGCCTGCGGGATCATCAAATCGATACTGTCGCCCGGAGCCACGCCCAGAGCACGCGCAAGATGGCGCCCTAGTACCACATCAAAGCTGCCTGGCTGTAGGTCGTCCAGCTGCCCCACAATCACATGCGGTGCCAGGCCTTGGTCACCGGTTTCATGCGCTGGATCAACGCCGCGCAAGATTGCGCCGGACAGCTGCCCTGCCCCGCGCACCATGCCCTCACCGGAAACAAAAGGCCGCACACTACGCACCTCGGGGCGCTGCGCTAGTTGCTCTTGAACGGTAGGCCATTCCGTCATCGGCCCATCCCAACGCTGCAGCTGCAAGTGCGGGGTCATGCCCAAAATTCGGCTACGCAGTTCGGATTCGAATCCGTTCATCACCGAGATGACGGTAATCAATGCCGTCACCCCCAGCGCAATTCCGCCCATGGAGGTGGCAGAAATAAAGGAGATGAAGTGGTTGCGGCGCTTGGCGCGGGTGTAGCGCAGGCCAATACGGAGAGGGATCGGGAGTTGCATTGCAGGCGCAGTATACTCAGCTGCTGTTATGAACCGATGGCAATCCGCATGTTTTTGCGCCTAATAGGCTGCACCCTTTTGCTTGGCTGTCTTTCTGCGGCCTGGGCTCAGACGCCTGGAGCGACCATGGACCAAGTGCGCGCTGAGCGCGGCGAGCCCCAAAGTATCCGCGGGCCAGTAGGCGAACCGCCGATTACAACCTGGGTTTATCCCGAAGACCGGCTGTACTTCGAGCACCAACAGCTCATCATCGCTGTGCCGCGCAACGCTCACCCCGAGCTACAGCGCAAGGACGGACTGCGTAGTCCTAGCACCGAGGGCTAAGTTTGACCGAGCAACGACGCTGGCCGGCAGAATGGGAGCGGCAGGCCGCTGTAATGCTGACCTGGCCGGATCCCGCCGGCGACTTCGCCGATTTTGCGCGCATCAATCAGGCTTTCATCAGCCTCGCTAAGGCACTGGCTCAGGCAGCTCCGGTCTACATCAGCCTGGCTGCGGCTTTAGACATCGCCAATCTCAGGCAGGCTATTGGCATTACGCCGCACCCGGTGCACTGCCAACATGCTCCGGTGGGCGATGTGTGGGTACGCGACCATGGGCCTATAGGGGTCTACGATAAGGGGCGGGTTCGCCTACTGAAGTTCGAGTTCGACGGTTGGGGCGGCAAGTACCCGAGTCAAAATGACAATGCTTTACTGCCCTGGTTGGTCGACAACGCTGACTTTGCGCACATTCATGATTTGGAGACTCAAGGCTGGGTACTCGAGGGTGGAGGCGTGGAAACCGATGGCCAGGGCACGCTACTGGCCACCACGCGGAGTGTGCTCGACCCCAAGCGCAACCCTGAGCTCTCCGTAGCCATGATCGAAGACAAGCTCCGCGCAAGCCTGGGTATCAAGCGTTTCCATTGGCTAGAACACGGCGGCTTAGCGGGCGACGACACCGATGGCCACATCGATACGCTGGTTCGTTTTGTTGCCCCCGGCGTATTGGTCTACCAAGGTGCACCGGAAAGCGAAGGCCCCAACTCTGCCGAACTCCAGGCCATGGCCGAGGAGTTAGCACAGTGGCAGCAAGCCAACGGCCAAGCTTATGAGCTGCATGCTCTGCCGCATACACAGCAAGCGCATACGCGGGCACCGACAGGTTTGCCCAGCAGTTATTCTAACTTCCTGTTTATTAATGATTTTTTGCTGGTTCCGCAGTATAGCGACCCCGCGGATTCCGCTGCGCTGGAGCTGCTACGCAACTTGTGCCCCCAGCATCGGGTCGAAGGCGTTGATTGCAGTGCTCTGGTCGAACAATATGGCGGCCTGCACTGCGCCACCATGAATATCCCGCTTGCGCATGAATAAACCCAAAACTATTCGCGTGGCTGCCGTGCAAAGCGCATGCAGTGCTCACCCGGAGCAAAATCTTCAGGCTCACATCGAGGCCATTCGTAGCGCTGCGGCCCAGGGTGCGCAGCTCGTGGTCCTGCAAGAACTGCACAACACGCCTTATTTTTGCCAGGTGGAAGATCCCGACTTACATGATCTTGCGGAGCCCATACCAGGCCCCTCCACCCAGGCACTGAGCGCCGTCGCCGAAGAGTGCAACTGCGTCATCGTTGCCTCGTTATTCGAGCGTCGCGCAGCGGGTTTGTCGCACAACACAGCCGTCGTCTTGGATGCGGACGGCAGTTTGGCGGGCAAATACCGGAAAATGCACATCCCCGATGATCCGGGTTATTACGAAAAGTTCTATTTCACCCCCGGCGACCTGGGTTTCGAACCCATTGATACTGCTATAGGTCGTCTGGGTGTACTGGTGTGTTGGGATCAGTGGTACCCAGAAGCCGCGCGCCTCATGGCCTTAGCCGGCGCCGAGATTCTGATCTACCCCACCGCCATCGGCTGGGACCCTGATGACAGCGCTGAGGAGCAAGCTCGTCAGCGTGAAGCCTGGCTGACGGTGCAGCGCGGGCATGCCATCGCCAACGGTTTGCCGCTGCTCAGTTGCAACCGCATTGGGCACGAATTAGACCCTAGCGGGCACACCGCTGGCGCTCAGTTTTGGGGATCGAGTTTTATTTGCGGCCCCCAAGGTGAATGGCTAGCTCAGGCCCCAACCGATGAAAGCTGCACCTTGATGGCAGACTTAGATTTGCGCCGCGCAGAATCCGTGCGCCGTATATGGCCATTCCTCCGTGATCGGCGGATTGACGCTTACGGCGACCTGCTTAAACGCTACAGAGACCATGACGGCTAATGCGAGCCCGCCAAGGGCTATGCGATTATTCAGCAAAAACCCCCGTAAACACTCGCCTGGAGACCAAACAATGATACGTCTAACTCCGACTCTAGCGACCGCTGCGCTGCTCAGCAGCCTTAGCTTCGCGACCAATGCCGCCGACCCCGGCAAGCTCGGCACCGAGCTCACCCCGATGGGTGGAATCATGGCCGGCAATGGTGGTGCCATACCCGCTTGGGATGGCGGTATCGCGAAAAAAGACCGCCCAGAGGGGACTCGCTATAAAGATCCCTTCGCGGCTGACAAGCCGCAATTTGTCATTAGCAAAGACAACATGGGTGACTATGCCAACATGCTCAGCGCCGGGCAAAAGGCATTGCTGGAACAAGGGTCTTACACCATTCCTGTCTATAAAACCCGCCGTAGCGCCGCCGCACCGGACTATATTTATGCGGCCACCAAAAAGAACGCCGCTCAAGCGTCCTTAAAGAATGATGGCGAATCCTTGGAAGGCGCCGTAACCGGCATCCCCTTCCCCATCCCCAGTTCCGGTAAAGAAGTCATTTGGAACCACAAGCTGCGCTTTCGCGGGCGTTCCATCGTGCGCTATAACAACCAAGCCGCCGTCCAGCAAAACGGCAGCTTTGCTTTGTTCAAGCTCAAAGAAGACGTGAAGTTTGGCTGGAGCTATCCAGATATCAGCCTTGATGACTTGGCCAATGTCTCCACCTATTTCCTACAGAAGACCCTAGCGCCAGCTCGCCAGGCCGGTGGCATTTTGTTGGTGCATGAGACCATCGACCAAATCAAAGAGCCGCGTCGGGCTTGGCTGTACAACCCTGGGCAACGCCGTACACGACGTGCGCCTAATGTGGCTTATGACAACCCTGGAACAGGCGCTGATGGGCTGCGCACCAACGACCAGCTCGACGCCTTCAATGGCGCTACCGACCGTTACACCTTCAAGCTGGTCGGCCAAAAAGAGATGGTTATCCCCTACAACAGCTATGGCCTGAACTCTGGCGACCTCAAATACGAGGACATCGTCAAGCCCGGCCATATTGACCAAAACCTAGCGCGCTACGAGATTCATCGGGTGTGGGTGGTGGAAGCCGAACTCAAAGATGGGACCAGCCATATCTACAAAAAGCGCGTGTTCTACGTAGACGAAGACTCCTGGTCGATTGCTCTGGTGGATATCTACGACAAACGTGATTCTCTGTGGCGCTTCCAAGAGGCTCATTGGGCGATGGCCTACGACCTTCTCGCAGTGATGCCGGTACTGGGGACAGTATATGACCTGCAAGGTGGCCGTTACCTCACCATGGATATGAGCAATGAAGACCCACCCATTGCGATTGCCGATTTTGAAGACGAGTACTTCAATCCGAATAACCTAGCCCGTCTATCGCGCGCTCGCTAGAAGCAATCACGTCGGCCCATGCTTGACTGAGGCACGGGTCCAAACCGCACAACCGCAGGATGCCTGGTCCTGCGGTTTTTTTTTGCTAATGAGTCTGGTTAACCGTGGCGCCCGCCGATGCGGGTCGGTCCGTTGGGGCCGCTGTCCCCCGCGCCGCTGCGCGGTTCCCTCCGGCACCCTACGCTTTGTGTGGCCAGCTTGACGCGACGTCCTGTCGCGGCAAGCCTCAATCGGCCGTCCATGGCCGATTGACCACAGTCGCTCCAGGTGCCTGCGGCGCTCCTCCTGAATGCGGCCCCAACGGCTCAACGCGCCCCGGCCCCGAACCCCACATCGACTGCCACCCCCTCAGTGCGTGGCAAGGCTCGAAAGCGGCTGGCGGCACAGTTAAGCGCCTGATTGAGGGGGAGCGCCGCAGGGGCGCAGAGTGCCGGGGGACAATCCGGCAGGACGCCGGATTGAGTCTCGCCGCAACAGGACGTTGCGTCGAGACGCCCCCCATAACGGCGCGACCCGGAGGGAACCGCGCAGCGGCGCGGAGGACACAGGCGCTTAGCTCTGCCGGCAGACGCTCCCGCGCTGCGGTCGGCAGCCCAAATCCATCCTCCCGCTAAAACGCAAGAAACTCTTTTTTTCAGCCTGACGAGGAACTCTTCGCGAAGAAATACCTTCGGTAGCGGCTACTTCTGGTCCGTACTGCTGCACACCGGCATTACCGGCACCGCAATTCAGACTGAAGGGCCTTCAGCCGCCGGGCAATTGGCCATAGCCCAATGCGCGCGATGTCGAATGCCCAGCTCCTGCAAAGGCCGTAGCCCTGGCTGCATCCGTAGAAGCTCCACGGGCCCGAGGATCGCCCGTTGCTCCGCACCAGCCGCCACGCAAAACTGGTGCACGGCGTCGGCCGTTAAGGGTTGTATGGGATATCGACTGGCCAGTACAAATTGGGCCCGCCAGTCCAGCATGCCCCAACGAGCGGGCTTGTTGCCTGCCCAATCCTCGAGCTGAGTATCCGCGACCAACATCAGGGAATTGGGCGTGCGTACATCGTTCAACCAGGGGTACAAACCCCAGCCCACCAGCATCCACGACAAACCAATAAAAACCGGCAGAGCCAAAGCTTGGTGCCGACTGCGTAGGTTGAAAACCACCGCCAGCACCAAAGCTAAGACACCAAGCCCACCGACAAAAACCACCAAGCCTAGAGGGGTATCTGGTGGCAAACGCACACCAAACCAGTCTGGGTTCAGCACCGCCTGAGTGGCAAAGCCAGTCAGGATCACCCCCACAACTATCAGGGTGCCGCGACTCAGCCATTGCACACTGGGGCGCCACCAAGTCCCACCAATATTGGCTCCGACTAACAGTGCCATGGCCGGCAAAGCCGGTAGAACCTGCACCCCATGCCTGCCGGGTAGAAACATATAAAACAGCAGCAGGGCGAAGACATAGCCCAGCAATAGGCCGGTGCGCGGGTCCTCCACTCGCAAGCGCTGACGCCAAATGGGCATTAACCAGGGCAACAGCAGGCTGAGCGGCAGCCAGAGCATTAAGGTTTGTAGGGGCAAGTACCACAGGGGTCTTGGAGGCTCACTCAGGAATAAATCCCACCCCCCTAACAGGCTCATGGGCAATGCCGCACGAAAGCGATCCAAAGCTGGATCATCAGCACCACTGACAAAGGCCAGGGCTGGCAATACCCAGGCTAGGAGCACACCCGCAAAACCGCCAAGCAAGGGCCACAGCAAAGCTGTACCCGGTCGTGCTGGCAGCTCTTCCCAATCCCGGCGACGCATCCACCACCAAGGCACCAACAGCGCCAGGACCACGTAGCCGGCACCATTACTGAGCGTGGCAAAACCCATCGCTGCACCACTACTGACCAGCCAGCGCGGGCTATTTTCCAGCAGTAAATAACGCAGCAAGGTGTACAGGCCTAAGCAAATGAAGAAGGCATAAACCATATCCACTTGCCCGCGGTGAGCCTGCAAGGTGAACTGGAAGGTACACAGTAGTGTGATCGCAGCCAAACGCCCGACGCGCAGGCCCCATATACGCCGGCCTAAGTCGTAGACCAGCCACAGCATGCCGAAGGCCGCAAGCAAGCTAGGCAGCAACACCGCCAGGCGCAAGCTGCCGCTGAGGGAATAAATAGAGGCGCCCAGCCATATCACCAGAGGCGGATGTTCGCTAAAGGGTAGTCCTGCGCGAAACGGGATCAGCCACTCCCCGCTCAACGCCATATCACGCATCATCAGCGCCAGCTCAGGCTCACCCGGTGGCCAGGGGTCGCGCAAACCCAAACCCGAGCCCAGCACTAGCAAAGCCAAGGCTGCCAAGCGCCAGGCTTTATGCCGATCATCCTGGTCAAACCAATACAGCAGATCGCGCAAGCGACTCATAACAAATCTTCTCCCGCGCCTCGCGTTATGCTCCTCGCTGATTGATCAGGAGTGCATTGATGAGCCAAACCTTGTTCGAAAAAATTATTGCAGCTGAGATCCCGGCAGATATCGTTTATCGCGACGATCACTGCGTGGCCTTCCGCGATATCAACCCCCAAGCTCCGATGCATGTGTTGCTGGTGCCCCGCAAACCCATCCCGATGTTGGCCGAAGCCAGCGACGACGACACGCCGGTACTGGGACACTTGCTCAAAATCGCCCCCAAGATCGCCGCCGAGCTGGGCTACGCCGATGCGTTTAGGGTGGTCATCAACAACGGTGAAGGTGCCGGGCAAACGGTATTCCATTTGCACCTGCACCTGATCGGTGGGCGCGACCTGCAATGGCCGCCCGGCTAAGTCGCTGACCAACCCCGGCATCATGTCAGGGTGCGTCCGGCATCGGCCCCACCAGAGGCTGTGGATCCACGCGCACGCTGTGCCAGTTCATCCTCCAGTCCAGGTGCGGGCCGGTCACCCGACCGGTTGCGCCGATGTCGGCAATGCGCTGGCCCTGCTCCACCGATTCCCCCACCTCGACATGAATCTTGGACAGGTGCAGAAAGGACGAGGTAACGCCGTGACCGTGATCGATGATCAAGGTCCCCCCGGAGAAATACATATCCGGATGGGCCATTCGCACCACCCCAGCGGCGGGGGCCACAACTTCGGTGCCGGTGGGCGCGGCCACATCCACCCCGAAATGCGGACGGCGCGGCTGGCCGTTGAGAATGCGCTGCGAACCGTAGACGCCGGAAATAATGCCGGTGGATGGCCAGATAAAGTCACTGAATACGGCGGTCATGGCGGTGTCGGTATCGCGCGCGGCCCGAGTTTCGGCGGCTTCGGCTCGAATCCGCTCCAACGCCTTGGCGTCGGGAGTGACTTTGGAGGGTGGCAAGCCATCAATGCGCTGAATGTCGTAGTCGCGCTTGCAAGGCGTCCCAGCGCGCGTCCACACCCCGCCATCGGGCAGGCGGACTTCCAGACTCTGCGGGCTGTCCTCGTCGCGGGAAAACCCGAACACGAATTCTCCCTGCGGGCTCAGCCGCAGAGCTTTGCCGTTGAGCTGCACCTGGGCCCCCGCCTGGGTCCGTCCGCGCAGCAAATGTCCTTGACACCATTGGCCGCGCAGCTCTAGCGCTGCGGCGCGCAGATCCTGCTGCGCCGCCCAGGCCGGTGCAACCGCAACGATGGCAGCCAAGACCAGAATCCGGCCCAGCATCCGGCTCGACCGGTGCCCGCGGTTTGCGCTGCGAGTGATCTCTTCCTGCCCCGTTTTCATCCCGTATTCCTCTATCACCATGAGTGTCCCCGCATGCTCCATTCGGAGCTGTTGGGCCTCAAAATTAGCTGCTTGCCCGACCCGTGTTTTGACCCCGAATCATTGCTAAGCCGCTCCACGGCTGGCTCAGACCGGACTCTCGCCACCAATGCGGTCCACTAGGGTCTGAAGCCGACGACAGGACTCCTCCAGCCCCAGAGCCAGCAAAATGCCATCCAGGGCTGGCGCTTGCGCCTGACCAGCCAACGCCAGGCGCGCCGGCATGCCCAACTTGGCAAAGCCCACTTCGCACTGCGCCACGGTGTCTTTGGCTGCACCCTGCAGACTCTCGCTGGTCCACTGCTCCAGACTGCGCAGGTTCTGCATGAAGGCGCCAAGCACTCGCGGCGTCACCTCAGGGCGAACCTGCTTCTGCCAGTCCTTGTCGTTATAGCTGGTGGGAGCCTCGAACAGGAACTGGGCCTGTTGCAGCAATTCGCGCAAGGTCTTGCAGCGCGACCCCAGCAACTCCACGGCTGCTGTGGCCAGTGGCCCGGACTGCCAGCGCAACTGCTCGCGCTGGGCCAGATCGCTCAGCGCCGCATCCATCTCTTCTTGGGAGGTGTTCTGCAGCCAGTGCTGATTCACCCAGCCCAATTTGTCCATATCGAAGCGCGCTGGAGACCGCTGCACATTTCCCAGACTGAAGGCCTCAATCAGCGCCGCGTCGGAGAAGATTTCTTCATCACCATGCGACCAGCCCAGCCGGGCCAGGTAGTTACGCATGGCCTGCGGCAGATAGCCAGCGTCCCGATATTGCATCACGGATACAGCCCCATGCCGCTTGGACAAGCGCTTGCCATCGGGCCCCAAAATCATGGGGATATGGCCGTAGCGTGGCTCTTCCCCACCCAGGGCATGCAGGATATGCAACTGCCGGGGCGTGTTGTTCACATGGTCATCGCCGCGCAGGATGTGGGTCATGCCCATATCCAGATCATCCACCACCACGCAGAGGTTGTAGGTGGGGGTGCCGTCACTGCGGGCAATAATCAGATCATCGAGTTCGCTGTTGGCCACGCTCAAGGGGCCTTTGACCAAATCCTCCCAGCCGATGACGCCTTCCAGGGGCGTCTTGAAGCGCACTACTCGCCCCGGCCCTGGCTCCAGATCACGGTGGCGGCAGTGGCCGTCGTAGCGGGGCTTGCCGCCTTTTTCCATCTGCTCGGCGCGCACCTGTTCTAGGCGCTCCGGCGGGCAATCGCAAACGTAGGCCTGGCCGGCCTCCAGTAATTGTTGAACCACCGCTTTGTAGCGATCAAAGCGCTGGGTCTGGTAATACGGCCCTTCGTCATAGTCCAGACCCAACCAGGCCATACCATCCAGGATGGCCTGCACGGCCTCGGGGGTGCTGCGCTCACGGTCGGTATCTTCGATACGCAGGATGAACTTGCCCCCGTGCTGGCGTGCGTACAGCCAGTTGTACAGGGCGGTGCGTGCACCGCCGAGATGCAGATAACCCGTAGGACTGGGTGGGAAGCGGGTAACGATACTCATGCGGAGGCAATATCCAGGGTGAATTGCAGGTCGTGGCCGCCGATGTCGGTTGCGATGGCGGCCTCGCCGAGGTCGGTAGAGGTAGCAGTCAGACTCAGCGCCAGAGTCTCCTTGGCGATGAGTTCAGCATGCGTCTGAATGGCCTCAGCCAGGGCCTCTGCGGCGCGGTACTGCACGCTGATGCGCGCGGTCACATCTAGGTCACGCCGTTTGCGCTCGTTCTGAATGCGGTTGATCAGCTCCCGGGCGTAGCCACGGGCCAGCAGTTCGGGCGTCAGGGCCGTGTCCAGCGCTACGGTCACGCCGGCTTCGCGCGCCACGGCCCAACCCTCCAGGCCTTGAGACTCAATCAGCAGATCGCCCTCTTCCAGCGCGAACTCGCTGCCGTCGCTCAGAGTCAATTCTAGACGGCCCTGCTCGCTGTAGCTTTGCAGTTGGGCGTCATCCAGCGCGGCAATCGCGGCGGCGACGGCCTTCATTTGCTTGCCAGCCCGCTTGCCCAGCAAGCGGAAGTTGGCCTTGGCACTGCGGGTGACGATGCCCGCTCCGGCCTCCACCGTTTCCAGCGTATCCACATTCACTTCTTCGCAGATCTGGCTGCGCACCAGAGCCAGATCGGCTTCGCGCACGCTGGCCTCGGTGACCACAATCACGCGAGACAGCGGCTGACGCACATTGATCTTGTGCGTATTGCGTAGCTGCAGGGCGGTGGAGACGACGCGACGCGCCAGATCGATGCGCGTTTCCAGAGCCGCATCGATCAGATCGGATTCGGCCTGAGGATAGTCCGCCAGGTGCACGGAGGACTCGGGCTCCTGCGAGCGCAGCAAAGCCTGATGCAACCAGTCGGCAAAGAAGGGCGCGATGGGGGCCATCAGCCGGGAGACGCTGAGCAGCACCTCGTAGGTGGTGGCGTAGGCGGCGCGCTTGTCGCCATCGGCCACGCCGGTGTCTTTTTTACCCGCCCAGAACACGGGCCGCGAGCGGCGGATGTACCAATTAGACAGATCATCCACCAGGGTTTCGATGGCTCTGGCCGCCCGGGTGGGATTGTAGGCATCCAGGGCTTCGCGACACACCGCGATGGTGCTGTGCAGCCGGGACAGCAGCCAGCGGTCCAGCTCCGGTCGCTCATTGATTGGCGGCGCATCCTGGCTGGGATCCAGGCCGTCGATGTTGGCGTAGGTGGCGAAGAAGCCGTAGACGTTGGCCAGGGTCAGGAAGAGCTTGCGCCGGGTTTCTAGCACGCCGGCATTGTCGTACTTGACGTTCTCCCAGGGTGGCGAGGCCGCCATCAAGTACCAGCGCAAGCCGTCGGCGCCATGCTCATCCACGGCCTCGAAGGGATCGACGGTGTTGCCCTTGGACTTGGACATCTTCTCGCCCTTGGCGTCCAGCAGCAGGCCGTTGACCACCACGTTGCGATACGCCACCGAATCCATCACCAGGGTGGCAATGGCATGCAGGGTGTAGAACCAGCCCCGGGTTTGGTCCAGACCTTCGGCGATGAAGTCGGCCGGGAATGCGCGCTCGAACTCGGCCTTGTTCTCGAAGGGGTAATGCCATTGGGCGAAGGGCATGGCACCGGAATCAAACCAGACGTCGATGATCTCCGGCACACGGCGGTAAGTGCCACCATCGGCCGCTGGCCAATGCAGGTTGTCAACGCCAGGCCGGTGCAGATCCAGCTCTTCCCCCGGCCACTGCTCGGCGGGCACCTTATTCTTGAGCTCGGCCACCGAGCCAATCACCACATAGTCTTCGGGGTTTTGGTCATTCACCCAGATCGGTAGCGGTGTGCCCCAGAAGCGATGCCGCGACAAGGCCCAGTCCACATTGTTGGACAGCCATTCCCCGAAGCGCCCCCGGCCTACATGCTCAGGCTGCCAGTTGATGCTGGCATTGAGCTCCACCAGCCGATCTTTAAAGGCGGTGGTGCGCACAAACCAGCTCTCCACCGGGTAGGACATCAGCGGCGTGCCCTTGCGCCAGTCATGCGGGTAGTTGTGGCGATATTGCTCACGCGCGAACAGCAGACCGCGCTCTTTGAGGTCGCGACAGATCACCGAATCGGCTTCTTTGAACCACAGTCCGCCAACCAAGGGCACCTCGGGCAAGAAGTGCCCATCCCGGCCCACGGGGTTGACCATCTCCACCTGCTCACGCTGGGCAGTGGCGTAATCGTCGGCACCAAAGGCGGGTGCGGTATGCACAATGCCCGTACCGTCCTCGGTGGTGACGTAATCCGCCCCGACCACCCGGAAAGCGCCGGGATGATCAGCAAAGTGATCGAAGACCGGCTGGTATCGCATACCGATGAGGTCACTGCCCTTGAGCTCGGCCAGCACGGTGTAGTCGCGGTCCTTGAGCACCTGCGGCGCCAGGGCGGCCGCCAGAATCAGCTGCTCCTCACCACATTGCACGCGCACATAATCCAGGCTGGCGCCCACGGCCAGCAGCAGGTTGGATGGCAGCGTCCAGGGCGTGGTGGTCCAGGCCAGGAAGAACACGCCCTCCGCATCCGCCAGCGGGAAGCGCACGGTAACCGAAGGGTCATCCACTTCCTTGTAGCCCAGGGAGACCTCATGCGAGCTGAGTACGGTGCCGGTGCCGGGGCTGTACCAGTGAATCTTGTGCCCGCGGTACAGCAAGTCCTTGTCGGCTAGTCGTTTGAGCAACCACCACACCGACTCGATGTAGTTGTTCTCGTAGGTGACATAGGGGTTGTCCAGATCCACCCAATAGCCGGTACGCCGGGTGAGGTCGTTCCACAACGAGGTGTACTTATTCACGCTCTCGCGGCAGGCCTGGTTGTAGGCCTCGATGCCGTAGGCCTCAATCTCGGCGCGGTTCTTCAGACCCAGGGTTTTTTCCACCTCGATCTCGACCGGCAAGCCATGCGTATCCCAGCCGGCCTTGCGCTCGACGCGGTAGCCGCACATAGCCTTGTAGCGGCAGAAGGTGTCCTTGATGGTGCGCGCCAGAACATGGTGCACACCGGGACGACCATTCGCCGTTGGCGGACCTTCGTAAAAGCTGAAGGTAGGCGCGTCGGCGCGTAGCTGGAGCTGACGCTGGAATATGCCCTGCTCCTCCCACCACTGCAGGATGTCGGGCTCGTACTGCCCAGCAGAAAACGCTGCGGGCTTGATTTCGGGAAAGCGCGCCATGGTCAGCTCAAAAGCGCAGAATTTTAACAGGCTGCGCCAAGCCACAGCGGGATGGGCCGCAAGACTGTGCCAGAAGTTCAAGCTGGGTCATTGCGAGATGGACCGGACGCAGCCATTGGTCGCAGTTTCGCTGCAGCGCATCATTTAACACGCTACAGTTATTTCGGTTTTGAATCACAAGTATGCCCCCATGATTGCACCGCACGGCACTGCAACCCTTCAGCCCCGCTACATCCAGGATGAAGCCCACCGTGCAGCAATGGCTGCCGAGGCGGAATCTCTGCCCAGCCTACTGCTGAATTCGGCTGCGGCGGCCAACGCCGTCATGCTGGGTGCAGGTTACTTCAACCCGCTCAGCGGCTATATGAATAAAGCCGAAGCCCTGGCCGTGAGCGAAACCATGCACATGCCGGATGGCTTGTTTTGGCCGGTTCCGGTACTCAACCTGAGTACGGAAGACTTGAGCTTTGAGGCCGGGCAACGCGTCGCTCTGCGCGACCCCAATGTTGAAGGCCACCCTATTATTGCGGTGCAAACAGTATCTGCGGTTGAACACCTCAGCGAGGACGAGCGGGAAAGCATCGTGCGCGCCGTCTTCAATACCGATGACGCAGAGCACCCTGGCGTTGCCACCTTCCGCAGCTTGGGCTCCACTGTTGTCAGTGGTCCCATCGACGTTCTCAACTTTAGCTACTTCCCGGAGGAGTTTCCCCAAACCTTCCAAACGGCCTACGAAATTCGGGCCGAATTCGCTCAGCGCGGCTGGGAGCGCGTGGTGGCGTTTCAAACCCGCAACCCCATGCACCGAGCTCATGAAGAGCTGTGCCGTATGGCGCACACCGACCTCAAAGCCGACGGCATCTTGGTGCACATGCTGCTGGGCAAACTCAAGCCCGGCGATATTCCCGCCGAAGTCCGCGATGCCTGCATTCGCAAGATGGTGGACTGCTATTTTCCCGCCAACACGGTGATGATCTCCGGCTATGGCTTTGACATGCTCTACGCAGGCCCGCGCGAAGCCGTGCTGCATGCCGTCTTCCGCCAAAACGCCGGTTGCACTCACCTCATCGTGGGCCGCGACCATGCCGGAGTCGGCGACTATTACGGTGCCTTCGACGCTCAAACTATCTTCGATCAACAGGTTCCGGCCGGCGCGCTGGCGATCGAGATTTATCGGGCCGACCACACGGCTTGGTCCAAGAAGCTCAATAAAGTGGTGATGATGCGCGACGCTCCTGACCACAGCAAAGAGGACTTCGTCCTGCTTTCGGGAACAAAGGTCCGGGAAATGCTGGGCCAGGGCATTGCGCCTCCGCCAGAGTTCTCACGCCCCGAAGTGGCCCAAATTCTGATGGACTACTACCGAAACCAGTAGTCAAGCTCCACTCCGTAATCCCACCCTGGCGGCGCTGCTGAAGCTCACACTTCCTTAACGCAGCGCGGTTTAGCCTCGGAGCGTACATGCTATGACCGTTCTCAATGAGCGGCCGACACGGTCGCCTAAGCATTGCGGAGTTCGACATGGAGCATATGGGCCACCCGCTTATCCGGCTTGTCTATGTCAGCAAGCCACGAGCAGACCTCAGCCTAGTTGACGTCCACGACATTCTTGATGTTGCCCAGAAACGAAACCGCGACGAAGCCATCACCGGAGTGCTGTCGTTTGGGCCTAGCTATTTTCTGCAGGCCTTAGAGGGTAGCGAGATGCGGGTGATGCGACTCCTAGGCGGCATTACTCAGGATGATCGTCATTCGGATCTTCGCGTGGTGTACTCCGAACCCGTGGCGAAACGCATGTTCCCCCATTGGAGCATGGCTTACATACCCAAACCCATGCTGTTTGAAATTCTACGCAGCAGTGGACTGACACTGGACTGGTTTGAGGCCGAAGACCAGATTCTCGCTTGGAATCAACCCGTCGCGGAGAGCGCACTCCGTCTCGTCAGCGTAGAACCCCCGGCCAATGTCATCCGCCACAACCATCGCATCTGAGCCATTAACAGACCGTATGCGGCATGCCTGAGCACCGCGAATTGCACTGAGTCAATGTCTCAGTTGGAAGCTGAGCATGTATTAATGCAGGACAGTGCCCCGAATAATCACATCGAGGAATGCGCCACAAGGTCATTGCATTTACTTTTTATTGACTGAAAACGCAGCATTCTCAGCAATAAGTTTCTTATTTTTCGCTAGCCCTGGAATTATTTATTTTCTGGGTCTGGCGTGAGGGTGAGAATGCGAGACCTTGGCCAAACTTTGATACAGCTGCTGTACATCAGCCGCCCCGCCCCTGGGGTGGGCTTGGATGATCTTCATACCATCGTGCGCGACGCCCAAAAGCGAAACTCACAGCTGGGTATCACCGGCATATTGTCATTTGGGAGACACTACTTTTTGCAGGCCCTAGAAGGTCAGGAATACCAGGTCAACCAATGTCTGGACACGATTCGCAGCGACAGTCGCCATTCAGACATTCAAGTGATTTATCAGCACGCTATTGAAGAGCGCTGGTTCCCAGCCTGGCCCATGGCCTACGTCCCCAAACCGCTGCTCATTGAAATTCTGCGCAGTGCCGGGCTGCCATTGGATTGGACCGACGTTGACGCCCACATTCGCAGCTGGAATAAAGGCCAGGCGACGCAAGCTCTCAGTGTTATCCGCCGCGAACCGCAGCTCAATATTGCGCACCATAACCCTTCCGCGTAAATGCGCCCGTATTGCCCTGCTCGCACTACTACGCGGTTGATTCGCCAGCATGCATTACCCGCCGCCCAGGCCTTCAACCTCAAGGCTTGACCATCGTGGGGCTTCCAACCACACTGCCCTCAGCTGTTGTAGAACAACAGCGCCGCCCAGGCCCATCCGCCTGGGTTCGGAGGGGATCCGTTCAACACTGCCGTGCAAGCCATGACCAAACCAGACCATAGTCTTGTCCAGTTGTGCTATGTGAGCGTGCCGTCTAACAGCCTGACCCTGGCTGATGTAGACGACATTCTGCATAGCGCCCGACATAACAACTTACGCCATGGAATCACCGGAGTGCTGTCCTTCGGCAACGGCTATTTTTTGCAAATTTTAGAAGGCGCCCACAGCGCTGTTGAGTCTACCTACGAGACCATTTGCCTAGACCCTCGCCACTCACATGTGAAACGCGTGCAGCTCATCGGTATCAGCCAGCGTAATTTTGATGGCTGGGCCATGTCCTATATTCCCAAGCCCATGCTCTTCAGGATGCTCACTGCCGCTGGCGTAGATGTGGTCTGGCCGGATGGCGCTGAGGAATTGGAGGATATTGCCGCTACGCATTACCCAACCCTGGTTCAAGTATTGGCGGGCGAGCCTTCACGCGCTGCGGTTTAGTGCGGCGACGGCAGATGCGCTGAGTCTGCACCGTAACAGGCAAGGCCCCACAGCAATATTGCTGCAGGGCCCTGCGAATTTACCCAGTTGCGTCGCTTAAGCGAAGGCTAAGCGATTCACCCTGGCCACAAAGGCCGCTGGTTCTTCTAGCTGACCACCTTCGGCCAACACGGCTTGCTCATAGACCAGCAGTGCCAAATCCGCGAATTGGTCTGAGTCGCTAGTCTCTTTCAAGCGTTCCAGTAGGCGATGCTGGGGGTTCACCTCCAAGATGGGCTCACTACCGGGCACAGTTTCACCGGCCTGCGCGAGCAAGCGCTCTAAATGCCGCGACATAGCGTGCTCTGGGGCGACTAGGCATGCCGCCGACTCGGTGAGCCGGTCGGACACCTTGACCTCTTTGACCTTAGCGCCGAGCGCTTCTTGCAAGCGCTCGCAAGTCTCCTTGAAGCTGGACGCTACACGTTCCTTCTCGGCCTCAGCTTTGGCATCAGTAATAATGCTGTCGAGCTTAATGTCGCCCCGCGCCACCGATTTCAAGGGTTTCTCCATGAACTCGGGCACGCTATTGATCATCCACTCATCAACGCGGTCGGTGAGGAGCAAAACCTCCACATCTTTAGACTTGAACATCTCCAAGTGTGGGCTGGACAACGCCGCTTTACGTGATTCGGCGGTTAGGTAATAAATCGCGTCCTGGCCGGAGGGCATGTTTTTCACATAGTCCGCCAGCGACACCTGCGGAACGTCATCAGCATGCTGCTTGGTGGTGGCAAAGCGCAGAATTTTGAGAATCTGCTCTTTATTGGCAGGGTCCTCTACCACACCCTCTTTAAGCACAGCCCCAAACTCTTTAAGCACCGTTTGGAACTTCTCTGGCTCCTTCTCAGCCATCGTCTCAATCAAGCTCAGCACACGCTTCACCGCAGCAGACTTGATTTGCTCAATAACCCGGTTGGATTGCAGCAGCTCCCGCGACACATTCAGCGGTAGATCGTTAGAGTCGATCACCCCGCGCACAAAGCGCAAATAATTCGGCAGCAACTTCTCGGCATCGTCCATGATGAACACCCGGCGCACATACAGTTTGAGGCCGCGCCGGCTATCACGTTCGTAGAGGTCGAAAGGCGCCTTGGAGGGGATGAACAGCAAGCTGGTGTACTCCAGTTTGCCTTCTACTTTGTTATGCACCCAGGCTAAGGCCTCGCCGGAATCCCAAGCGAGCGTGCGAAATAGCTCTTGGTAATCCTCGTCTTTGATCTCAGACTTGGACCGCGCCCACAAAGCTGTCCCCTTATTGACAACCTCGAAGCCCTCGTCCTCACCGTCTTCGGTTGTGTCCTTACGCAGACGAACCGGCAGGGAGATGTGATCGCTGTAGGTCTTGATGATGTGCGATAAACGATGGAAGTCCAAAAACTCCGCATCATCCCCTCGCAGGTGCAAGGTAATTTGGGTGCCGCGCTGATTGAAATCGCTAGGCTCTAGCGTGTATTCGCCAGTCCCCTCACTGACCCAGGTCCAGGATTCGTCTGCACCCGCTTTCCGCGAGTGCACGGTGACTTTGTCCGCAACGATAAAGGCGGAATAAAAACCCACACCAAACTGACCAATGAGGTTGGAGTCCTTGGCTTGATCGCCAGACAGGGCCTCCAGGTATTTCTTGGTTCCGCTGCGGGCAATGGTTCCCAAGTTCTCCATGAGCTCGTCATGGCTCATGCCGATGCCGTTATCGCGGATGGTTAGGGTGCCGGCATCCTTGTCGGCCTCAATCTCGACTTTGAGCTCCGCATCTCCGGCCATGAGGTCTGGAGTCGTTTGGGCCTCAAAGCGCAACTTGTCGGCTGCGTCCGACGCGTTACTGATGAGCTCACGCAGGAAGATCTCCTTGTTGGAATACAAGGAGTGAATCATCAAGTGCAGAAGTTGCTGCACCTCGGCTTGAAAGACGTGTTTTTCCGCCATGGGGCGTGTCATCCATTAGTCAGCGAAGCGCTTGCAATGAGGGCCGCCAACCCGCTTTTCAACCCCCCAGCATTCGCCACAATGGCATGAAACCCGCTAGAGTCTGCGCATCGCCCTGCACGCGATAGAACCTGATTAGCCGCCTGCAAGCCCCGCCGTGGGGGCTGACGCGGTCCGCCTGAGGAAAACCTAAAATGCCGACTTATCGGATGGCGCGCGCATTACTTTGCGCCAGCGCCCTCGCCGCTACCGTGCCGGTGGCCGCTCAAGACACCGCGCGTAGCCGCGCACTGACTGACCTGTTGAACCACACGCAGCAACAGCTGCAATGGCAGGTCTCCCCAAATCGCCCGCACAGCATATTGCGCGCCTTGGGAGACTTCCCCTTGTTAGTCGACGCAGTGGATGCTGCCCCTTTCACCCGAGCGACGTCTTTTCTAAACCAGTTCTCGTCGCTTTGGGGCTTAGAGGATGCTGCCGAAGAATTCGCGCTGGCTCGTATCAGCCAAGACCGTAGCGGGCGCACTCACGTGCACTTGGATCAAACCCATGCAGGCATCCCGGTTTTTGGCGCCCGCCTCGTAGTGCACATGGATGATGCCGGCATTCAAGGCGTTAGCGGGAGCTACATGGCCGACCTGCCCGCAGCTGATGCACGCCAGAGTTTGAGCCCAGCAGAGCTCCAAAAGCGGGCCATGCAAGCGGTCCAGAAGGCGCATCCGCGGTCGCAATTGCACATCCAAGATGCTGGCCCGCTGTACTACACCATCGGTTTGCTGGAAGGCTTTGGTGGCCCCACCATCCTGGCCTACAGTGTCGGCATTAGCAGCCAAGCCGGCGATGTGCGCGAGCAAGTCATTCTTGACCATAGCAATGGTGCGCTGATTAATCGCATCAACAACATTCACACCCAGCTCAACCGGGAAATTTATACCCCCAACCAAGACGTACCTGCGCTGCTGACCGAAGGCAGTGCGCTGGCACCCGCTGACATCCCGCTGGCCGGGGATGTGTCCTCAGACCCACTCTCACGCATCCCCAAGCTGCCCACAGACAACTTATATATCTTCGCTGGCGGCACCTACGATCTCTATCGCAACTTATTCGGCCGTGAAGGCTATGACGAAGGTGCCGTAGACCCCGCTGAGCAGGTGCAAAAAAGCGTTTACCTAATTAACGAGAATTGCCCTAACGCTTACTGGAACGGCGACTCCACTAACTACTGCCCAGGTTTTGATACCGATGATGTTGTTAGCCACGAATGGAGCCATGCCTACACCGAGTTCACCCACGGACTGATTTACCAGTATCAATCTGGCGCCTTGAATGAAGCCTATTCGGATATTTTTGGCGAAATGTACGACCTTGTGAATGGCATCGAGGGACCGCTGGGTGTCACCTTGCTGGAAGGTGAATACTTCGAAAATGGAGGCAGCCGCTGGGTCTTAGGTGAAGATCTGAGCGAGCTTGCCGCTGGGCTGTTATTACGCGACATGTGGGACCCGGACAACTTCGGCGCCAATGTCCCCATTCTGGGCATTCCCATTCTCAGCACTCCCTCTCCTGGCAGCGTCATCTCCTCGGAAAACTACTTCTGCGGAACTGGCGACGGCGGTGGTGTGCACACGAACTCTGGAGTGCCCAACCACGCCTTTGCCATGCTGGTCGATGGCAAGAGCTTCAATGGAGTGGATATTCCAGCCATCGGCATGACGCGGGCTGCGCATATTTATTTCCACGCTATGGTGAATTACCAGATCCCCAGCACCAACTTTGCCGATCACGCCGATGCCTTGGCGCAATCCTGCCTAGATCTGCTCGATGTCCCATTGAATGATGTGCTCGGCAACGCTAGTGAGGAGCGAATTACCCCGCAGACCTGCGCCGCGGTGGAAGCGGCGATGACCGCTGTGGAAATGCGTCAAGACCCCACGGTGAAATGCAACTACAAACCCCTGCTCCAACCCGAGGCCGAGACCCCGCCAGTTTGTGCGGCTGGTGAAGCAGAGGTGGTGAGTTTCGAAGAGGGTTTCGCAGGAACTAGCCTACCTGCCGGCTGGAGCGCCACTCTGAACCAAACCGGCGATAGTAACGAAGGAATTAATTGGGTCGTCACCGACGACATTCCCCAACCACACACTGGTCAAGCCGCTTTTATCGCCAACACCTTTGGCGGAAGCTGCGCACCTGGTGGCGACATTTCAGCCAGCTTCCAACTGGACTCTGCCGACATCGCTATCACCGCCGAGCAAAGCGTGCTGTCGATCAATCAGTTCATTCAAACGGAAGCGGAATTTGACGGCGGCAACCTCAAATACAGCCTGAATGGCGCGGACTTTGCCTTGGTGCCCGCAGAGGCTTTCCTCTGGAACGCCTACAACATGACCCTGACTGACGCGACTGCCGGCGGCAACACCAACCCCATTGCGGGCCAACCAGCCTGGTCTGGCTCTGATCAGGGCGAATCCAAGTCCAGTTGGGGTACCAGCCAAATCAGTTTGGATGCTTTGGGCGCCAAGGCCGGGGATAGCCTGCGCTTACGATTTGAGTTTGGTCAGGACGGCTGTAACGGCAACCTGGGTTGGTATGTGGACCATGTCCAGCTCAGCCATTGCACCACAGCCAGCCGGCAGCAACCCAACACTGCAAGCAGCCGCGGAGCCTTCAGCCAGGGCGGAGCGATGGGCTACGCGCTACTGGCATTAGGCCTACTGGCGCTGCGCAGACGGCGCATGCTTGCTGCCTAAGGCTTGCTGACAACTTTGATCACCGGCCATCAGCCTCAGGCTGATGGCTTTTTTGTGGGTGTGTGCACTCGGCTAGCGCCGCTGGGCCACTCGCCGAGCCGCCCCTGCTGAGCAACCCCGTGCCTGATACACCGCTAGGATTCGCTGGAAGGGTGATCTGGCTCCTCGTAAATATAAATCCCCAGGCCCGCGTGAGCGGTATCTTCACTCGCCTCATCTGCCGCAAATTTCGCCAACTCGGCGTCCAAGGCCTCCAACAGAGGCTGCCCTTGCTCCTCGGCCCGCTGCTTAAGCAAGGCTACGCCTGCCGCATTCAGGTGGCGAAAACTCACCTTACGCTCGAAGCGCGGCCTTACCCCGGGGCGAAGATTATGCTCCAGCGTTCCAAGCATCGCAGCACCATCAATGCCGAGTAGGGTCACTTTCTCTGGACTAAGCCCTTCGGGTATGTAGCTCCGGCGGAGCAGCCGAATGTACTGCCCATCATCACTGACGACGCCTCTCTCAAGAAGTTCGTCCAGCGCCGCCCGTGGAGGCATATTGGCGCCGAAACGTCGCACTAACTCCGCAAAACTACACTCATCCGCATCAAAAGCCAGTGGGCGCGGCTTGCCAGGAGCTTCTGTAAACGCCGGCTCGCGCACCCATGCCGCGACTAGCCGTTGACCATAATTCACCCGTGTTTGCGCAGGCGCATCGTTCTCCGAGTGTGAGCCCCACTGCTTACTCACTTCCACTCGAGTTAGTCCTGTGGCCAAGGCGATTGCAGACTTGGTTTGGCGCTTACCATCGCGGCCTTTCTTCTCCAAAGCCGCGGCGACGAACTCTTGCTTGACCAAGTCGTAGAACTGGGGTGCGGACACACCCTGCGCCAGGCAGAAGCGCGCCAAAGGTCGCAAGATTCTGCGCAGAGCAAGGTTGAGTGTGCGCGACTCCCCTGTCATGTCTCTAGCTCCTTCTGCTTAGCCATAACCGCCGCCACATGGCATGCGATGGCCGGCAGCCACAACGCTGCCGACCTCCTCCCACGCTGAGGATCACTCGTCCTCATCGACCTCATCATCTTCGTCGTCTTCGTCGTCTTCGTCGTCTTCGTCGTCTTCGTCGCGTTCTTCAGCTTCAACTTCAGTTGCGATCAAAGTCATTGTGCCAGCACTGTAGCGCCCCTCGACCTCTACCTGATCACCCGGCCGTATCCGAGCAAAGAAATCCGCCGCGTCGGCGTAGCCCTCAAACTCAGTCGATGCATCCACCTGCACCGTCGTGCCCTGCACGACAAACTGACTGCTGTTGGCATCCGCCTGCGTTACCGCACCGCGCAGCTTGTCACCATCGCGCTCGCCGTCGCCATCCTCATCATCATCGCTATCTTCGCGTTCTAGCCGAATAGCCACAATTCGTTCCGACTCCGACACGCCAACAATTTCCACCCGATCACCTGGATTGATATCCGCCAATCCGAACTCGCGTACCGGCTGATCGCTGTCATCCTTGAAGCTGGTGTCCTCCGTCACCGTCACCGTGACACCACCCAACAGCGTTAAGGTACCAGCAGTGATATCCACAGCATCGACGGTACCCTCAATCTCGAAGTCCACCTTAGGCTGCACCTCAATCTCCGTGGCCACCAACTCGCCGAATTCGTTCAGAACACCGTCGACCTCCACCCGTTGGCGGACTGACAAAGTCTGCGGGCCATCGTCATCAAACTCGGTTGTGGGCGTAACCAATACGGTGAACTGGTTGAGCGAAAAACGGCTGCCATCAGCGGCCAGATCACGGACCACACCAGAGACGGACAACTCCTGCTCCTCCTCATCGAGGTCGTCTTCACCAGGCGCACGTACCACCACATCGAAGGATTCGACTTCGGTCGCCTGCAGTACGCCTGTATCTGCATTCAAAACGCCTTCTACTTCGACCGGCGGGCCATTCCGCAGACCACCGGTGACATCCACCGAGGCAGCGCTGTAGTCCACCACCAGATCATTGATGCGGAAGGTCAATGCGGCTGTATCCAAGTCACGCACATTGCCCAGTACTTCTTCCCCGTCGAGCCCATCCGTTTCCAACTCGACAAACGAGGCCAGGATTGCGCCATCGGTGTCCACTGCCCCACTAACTTCGACGCGGTCGCCCACCTGTAGCGTCGCCAGTGATACATCCTCGAAGGTGGTCAGTTCATCCACCCGCACCGTTTGACCGAGCACCACAAACTCTTCCCTGTCCATGTCCACGCTCGATACCGGGCCCTCGACATTGTCGCGGTAGCGTACAAAGATTGCTTCGCCGGCCTCATTCACCCGCAGCGAAACCACCATACCCACGCTGAGATCCTGCAGAGTTCCAGCGTCACCATCTGCGTCCACCTGCACATTGGGCGTGGGATAGCGCACGCCGTCCACGATAATCGAGCCGAACCCGGTGACCGTGCCATCAACTTGGCTTTTCTTTCCCGTACCTGACAAATCCGCGCTGGAACCACCACCGCAAGCCGCAACCGCCACTGCCGCGAACAAAGCAGCACTAGACCTAAGAAACATCACCATGTAACACCTCAATGAGCCAGATTGGAACCGGTGCAACTATTGCACCGTTTTCCATAATCTACTCCTGTGTGATTTTTTTCACAAGCTCCCGATGCGGGTTTGTCTAGCCCACACCTAGGCCAGGCAAAAAAAAACGCCCGCAGGTAGCGGGCGTTCTCATTATTTGGCCGTAAATTCCCTGGCCGAGCCAGAGGAACTCAGGCAGGTTACTTGGCCTTGTGAGCCAGCTTTTCTTTAATGCGGGCAGCCTTACCACGCAGATCACGCAGGTAGTAGAGCTTGGCGCGGCGAACTTTACCGCGACGCTTGAGCTGAATCTCAGCAATCAGTGGGCTGTAGGTTTGGAAGGTGCGCTCCACACCCTCACCGTGGGAAATTTTGCGGACCGTAAAAGCGGAGTTCAGGCCGCGGTTACGCTTGGCAATCACCACACCTTCGAAGGCCTGCAGACGCTCGCGGTCGCCTTCCTTCACCTTTACTTGAACGACAACAGTGTCACCGGGGGCAAAGTCCGGGACGTCCTTTTGCATTTGTTCGGCTTCAATCGCCTGGACCAGCGCGTGCATGTTCAACTCTCAGATTCAAGAAACTCGCGCAGGAGTGCGCGATCATCAGCGGATAAATTCAAGTTATCGAGCAAGTCTGGCCGTCGGATAAAAGTACGACCGAGGGACTGCTGACGGCGCCAACGCGCGATTTCAGCATGGTTACCCGATAACAAAACAGGCGGAACCACTTGGCCCCGCCATTCGTAAGGCCGCGTATATTGCGGGAATTCAAGCAAATCGTCAACAAAGCTTTCACTGTCTAAGGCGTCTTCGGCGCCGAGCACACCCGGAATTAAGCGTGCACAGGCATCAACAATGCACAAAGCAGGAAGCTCCGCGCCCGACATAATGAAGTCCCCGAGCGAAAAGCATTCGTCGACCAAGCTATTCAGCCGCTCATCCCAACCTTCGTAGCGACCACAAACCACAATGGCGCCACCCACGTCTCTGAGCTGCTGTGCGGCCACCTGCGTAAAGGGCCGGCCATGAGGACCAAGAGCGATGACCGGCCGCTTGCTCGGTGCCATCCCGCGCACAGCCTCTATAGCCTGCGCCAAGGGCTCGGCCTGAAGCAGCATTCCCGCCCCGCCCCCGTAGGGCGTGTCGTCGGGCCGGCCGCTGTCGCCAGCGAAATCGCGCAGGTTATGCCCGCGTAAGCTGAGCTTGCCAGCACGGACCGCATCTCCAGTGACTCCGAGGCGACCAAAGTCGGCCACCACCCCTGGGAAAACGGTAATCAGGTCAAAGCGCATACTCGGCCGTCCAGGCCAAGGTGACAACCCCAGCCGCAACATCGGTGCGTGTGACTACAGGGCCGCGAACAAAGGGAATGAGCTGCGCGCCCTCGTCCAGTTCCATCACCGGCTGCACCCCATTATCCAATACCCGGGTAATGCGGCCGAAGTCATGGCCGTCGTTGCCATGCACCCGCATACCCACCAGGTCGACCAGGTAGATTTCGTCCTCGCCGGCTGTGGGCAAGGCACTGCGGGGAACGGTGATCTCGGCGTTCAGCAGGGTTTGGGCGTACTCCCGATCAGCGATAACACCGCCATCAGTGGTACCGAGCTGCACCACCAAGCCGGGCCCTTGCCAGCGGCCTTGCAGAGGCACCAACGACAACACCCCGGCCCGTGCATGAACAGACCAGGGTGTGTAGTCGAGGATGTCTAAGGGCTCTTCGGTGAAGGACTCTACCCGCACCCAGCCATGCACCCCAAAAACCCCGCGAATACGCCCGAGCACAACCTCGGACGACTTGCGCACCGGGCTTTTAGCTGGCGGCAGCGTCTTCGGCAGCCGCCGGGGCTGCAGCTTCTGCGGCGGGCACAGCTTCTGGAGCCTGAGCGCGCTCCTTGCGCAGGTTACGCACCAGAGCAGCAACACGATCGCTCATTTCGGCGCCGTTGCTCACCCAGTGATCCACACGATCCAGGTCTAGACGCAAGGTTTCGTCTTTACCACGGGCAACCGGGTTCCAGAAACCCAGACGCTCAATGGAACGGCCGTCACGGCGCGAACGAATGTCTGCAGCCACGATGTGGTAGAAGGGCTTTTTCTTGGCGCCACCGCGCGCCAGGCGAATCTTGACCATGAAGTCTTGAAATCCTGATGAATAGACTGGGCTAGGCCCATGAAACCCGCAATTATGCCTGCAGCCTAAGGGCTTACTCAAGCCCTGCGTGCACTTTTTTATACGGCGAGGCGTGGCGGCGGGGTAATGGCCCGCCACACCATGTTGAAAATCGGCCCGGTTTGCGCGGTGAGCGGCTCGGCTTTGTGGCGCAGACTCGACATGGTGATACGCCGCGCGACGATCCCGATGATCACATCCATGATTACGAGTTCATCGACTTCATCGGTCAGAACGCCGGCCTCACGCCCATCGCGGAGCACCTTAAGGAAAACACCGGTCAGCTCTGGTTGGCGAAATGCATCCGTCCGCGCCCAGGAGTTCAGGTACACCGAACTGATCACCACCTGCGCGAGGCGCGGATGGCGCTCAAAGTAATCGAACATGACCCAGATCACTTTGCGAAGCTTATCGGCAAAGGTCTCAATCCCCTGTAGGTGCTCGATCATCCGCGCGGCCAAGCCCGAAAACATCGCGTCGATGGTCGCGAACAGCAGGAATTCCTTGCTGCCGTAGTACTTGTAAATGGTCTGCAGACTCACCTGAGCCTGCTTGGCTACCTCGGACAGGCTGACCTTATGAAACTCCTGCCGGGAGAAAATATCCAGTACCGCCTGCTCCACTCGCCGGCGCGTTGCCGGGCGCAGGCTGGCAGGGCATGGAGGAAGGCCTTTTGACGGTGTTTTCTTGCTCATTGGTAATCATTATTTCCCTTTTTGAACTCGTACACAAGAGTCGAGTCTTATTGCACTGCAAGAATTTATGGGCTAGTTTGGCCCTTCCCTTGGAGGGGACACATATCGTGCCCTCAGACATTCGGTAATCACTATTACCCGAGGCATAAAATGAGCGAAGCCTTTTTTACGACGCCGTAAGGACCCCCCGCGGCAAGGGCAAGAAGGACGGCAGCCTGCATAAGGTCACCCCGATCCACTTGCTAAAGAATCTGCTGGACGCTGTTCAGGAGCGCAACAATCTCAACACCGCTGAAGTGGACGATTTAGTTCTAGGCTGCGTAACCCCAGTGGGCGAGCAAGGCGCGGATATTGCCCGCACGGCGGTTCTGTATTCCGGCTGGGATGAATCCGTGGCCGGTGTCACCCAGTCGCGTTTCTGCGCCTCCGGCCTGGAGTCGGTCAACCTAGCTGCCATGAAAGTCATGAGCGGCCAGGAAGACATGGTTGTCGGCGGCGGCGTTGAGTCGATGAGCCGCTGGCCCATGGGCTCCGATGGCGGCGCCTGGGCTATGGACCCGGCCGTGAACGCGGCCACCGATTTCGTACCCCAGGGTATCTCTGCGGACCTGATTGCCTCCCTCGAAGGCTTTGATCGCGAAACGGTGGACCGTTACGCCATCCGCAGCCAGCAACTGGCATCGATTGCGCAAAAGGAAGGCCGGTTTGCAAACTCCATCATTCCCGTCCGCGACCTGAACGGGCTGGTGGTACTGGACCACGACGAAACCATCCGCGGCGACGCCACCCTGGAGTCGCTGGCTGGCTTGAAGCCCTCTTTCCAAATGATGGGTGAAATGGGGTTCAACGCCACGGCTCTGCGCAAGTACCCCGAAGTGGAAAAAATCACCCATGTGCACCACGCGGGCAACTCCTCGGGCATCGTCGATGGCGCCGCCCTGGTGCTGGTTGGTAGCGGCGACAAAGGCCAACAGATGGGCCTGAAACCCCGCGCGCGTATCCGCGCCTGTGCCGTAGACGGCTCTGATCCCACCATCATGCTCACCGGCATTGCGCCGGCCTCGCGCAAGGCGCTGAAAAAGGCGGGCATGAATGTGGGCGATATCGACCTCTTCGAAATCAATGAAGCCTTCGCCGCTGTGGTGCTGCGCGCCGTGCGCGACCTGAACCTGGACATGGATAAAGTGAACGTCAATGGTGGCGCCATTGCCATGGGCCATCCTCTGGGAGCTACCGGCGCCATCATTCTGGGCACCGTGCTCGACGAGCTGGAACGCCGCGACCAAAGCACCGCTCTGATTTCGCTGTGCGTAGGCGGCGGCATGGGCATCGCCACCATCATCGAGAGGGTTTAAATCATGAGTATTACCCGCAACCTCGACGCCGACGGCATTCTCACCCTCACCCTGGACATGCCGGGGCGGTCGATGAATGTGCTCAACGAAGAACTCACCGACCCCTTTGCCCAGGCTATCGCTGATGTGGAAAGCGATGACAGCATCAAAGGCGTGATTCTGACCTCCGGCAAGAAAGAATTTTTGGCCGGGGCGGATATCGATAAGGTCTTCAAGATCACCGACCCGCAAGAAGCCTATGAAGCCTCCAAGGCCTTCCAGGCGCTGATTCGCCGCCTGGAAACCACCGGCAAACCGGTGGTGGCCGCGCTCAACGGCACCGCCCTGGGCGGCGGCCTGGAGCTAGCTCTTGCCTGTCACTACCGGGTGGCATTGAACAATCCTAAGGCCAAGTTCGGCTTGCCGGAAGTCAAGCTGGGCCTGCTGCCCGGTGGCGGTGGCACCCAGCGCCTGCCACGCATGATGGGCTTGCAGAAAGCCATGCCCTTCCTGCTTGAGGGCAAAGAGCTGCGCGTGGATGCGGCCAAGGCCCAGGGCTGGATTGATGCCATCGCCGATACGCCCGAAGACATGCTGGCCCAGGCCAAAGCCTGGTGTGTGGCCAACCCCAAGGCTAGCCAGCCCTGGGATCAAAAAGGCTTCAAGATCCCCGGCGGCGATCCCAAGCATCCGGCCGTGGTGCAAATGCTGGCCATTGCCCCTTCCATGCTGCGGGACAAAACCCAAGGTCTATACCCGGCACCGCAGAACATCATGTCCTGCGTGTTCGAAGGCTGCTTGGTGGACTTCGACACCGGCTGCGACACCGAGGCCCGCTACTTCGCCAACTGCGTGGTCAGCCAAGTGGCCAAGAACACCATCGGTACCTTCTGGTATGGCCTGAACGAAATCAAAAAAGGCGCCTCCCGCCCGGCTGGGGTGGAGAAATCCCGCTTTACCAAGGTGGGTGTATTGGGCGCTGGCATGATGGGCGCAGGCATTACTTATGTTTCGGCCAAGGCCGGTTTCGAAACCGTAGTCAAAGACGTAAGCCAGGAAGGCGCCGACAAAGGCAAGGCCTATGCCGAAGGCATTGTGCAGAAGCTGGTCGGCCGCAACAAGATGACCAAAGAGGCCGGGCAAGAGCTGCTCAATCGCATCACGCCAACAGCGTCTGCTGATGACTTGGCCGGTTGCGACCTGATCATCGAAGCGGTGTTTGAGGATCGTGAGCTCAAGGCCCAGGTCACCAAAGAATCGGAAGAAGTGATGGCCGCCGGCGGGGTGTTTGCCTCGAACACCTCTACCCTGCCCATCACCGGCCTGGCCAAGGCCAGCAAGGCGCCGGAGAACTTCATCGGCCTGCATTACTTCTCGCCCGCCGAGAAGATGCCGCTGGTGGAAATCATCGTCGGCGAGCAAACCTCGCCCGAAACTCTGGCCCGCGCCTTTGACTATGTGCTGGCCATCGGCAAGACGCCCATCGTGGTCAATGACTCCCGCGGCTTTTACACCTCGCGGGTGTTTGGCACCTACGTGATGGAAGGCATTGCCCTGCTCGCCGAAGGCAATGCACCCTCGCGGATTGAAGCCGCCGGCAAGGCCACCGGTATGCCCATGCCGCCCTTGGCTCTGCAGGACGAAGTGTCGCTCTCGCTGGGCTGGCATGTGGCCGAGCAGACCCGCAAGGATCTGGAAGCCGAAGGTAAACCGGTCCCCGTCCATCCGGGCCTGAAGGTCATCGACAAAATGGTCAACGAGCTGGATCGACCAGGGAAGAAAGCTGGCAAGGGCTTTTATGACTACGACGGCAAGAAAAAGTCGCTGTGGTCAGGCCTCGCTAAGCATTACCCCACGGCCGACACGCAGCTCAGCGTGCAGGACATGAAAGATCGACTGCTCTACGCCCAGGCCATCGAGACGGCCCGCTGTGTGGAAGAAGGTGTGGTGCTCAAAACCAACGACGCCAACATTGGCTCCATCTTCGGCTGGGGCTTTGCGCCCTGGAGTGGTGGCACGCTGCAGTACATCAACCAGATCGGTCTGCCCCAGTTTGTGGCTCGCGCCCAACAACTGGCCGACCAATACGGCGAGCGCTTTGCTCCGCCACAACTGCTCAAAGACATGGCCGAAAAAGGCCAGCGCTTCGAGTAACACCTGTTGGGGGCCGGCCTCTGCGGGCCGGCCTTCAATCCCTTATGAACCGCGCCCTGCCGGCATTCTCGAATCCAAGAACCCTGCGCAGCGCGTAGTTATTACAGTTCTCAACAGGAGCAAGGCATGTTTGGAACATTGCTAAACACCATGCGTAAGGGCGGCATGCTGCCCAAGATTTCCGATACCGAGCGCCAGGCACTCGATGCCGGCCATGTCTGGATTGACGGCGATTTCTTCGGCGGTAACCCTGACTTCAAGCGGATGCTTAACGAGGCCTACAACGACCTGCCGGCGGAAGAGCAGGCCTTCATGGATGGCCCCGTCGAAGAATTGCTGCGGATGATCAAGCCCTACGAAATCTCGCAGAGCCGCCGCATCCCCGATACCGTGATGGCCTTCATGAAGCGCGAAGGCTTCTTCGGCCTGATCATTCCCAAAGAGTACGGCGGCAAGGGCTTTTCGGCCCTGGGCCGCTCCTCGGTGATGGCCAAGGTGGGCGCGGTCTCGGGCGTGCTCTCGCCGCTGGTGGTCATTCCCAACTCCATCGGCGCCGCCGAACTCATCGAGATGAACGGCACCGAAGAGCAAAAACGGCACTACCTGCCCAAGCTGGCTGCGGGCGAGATGATGCCCTGCTTTGGCCTCACCGAGCCCACAGCTGGTTCGGACGCGGCTTCCATTAAAGCTGAAGGCGTGGTCTTCAAGGACGACGATGGCGAGTTGAAACTGCGGATGAACTTCCGCAAGCGCTATATCACCCTGGCCCCCATCGCCAACCTGATCTCCCTGGCCTGCCGCGTGCACGACCCCGAGAATCTGCTGGGCAAGGGCGAGAATCCGGGCATCACCGTGGTGTTGCTGGAGAAAGGCACGCCGGGTTTGCACAACGGCGATCATCACGAGCCCATTGGCGAGCCCTTCTACAACGGCCCCATCATCGGCACGGATGTAGTGGCGAGTCTGGATCAGGTCATTGGTGGCCGCAGCGCCGTCGGCGAAGGCTGGCGCATGCTGATGGAAGGTCTGGCCGGTGGCCGCGCCATTTCCCTGCCTGCTGGCGCCATTGGCGGCGCCAAGGCCGTGGCCCTGATGACGGGTGCCTATTCGGTGGTTCGTCAGCAGTTCGGCATCGACATCGGCCAAATGGAAGGCGTGCAAGCCAAGATCGGCCATATTGCCGGCCTCACCTACATGCTTGAAGGCTCGCGGGTGTACTCCTGCTCCGCCCTGGACCGCGGCATTGCACCGCCGGTGGTCTCGGCGGCGCTCAAGTACTCCACCACCCAGCTCGGCCGGGATGTGGTCACCGATGCCATGGATGTGTTCGCTGGTCGTGGTGTGATGCAAGGTCCCTCCAATGTGGTGGGCCCCGGCTATTGCACGGCCCCAGTAGGGATCACCGTCGAGGGCGCAAACATCATGACCCGCACCCTGATTACCTTTGGTCAGGGCGCCACCCGCTGCCACCCTTACGCCATGAAGACGGTGGCGGCCGTCGAGAACAATGACGTCAGCGCCTTCCGCAAGAATTTGCTGGGCTGGATGGGTCACTTCGCCCTGAACATCGGCCGCGCCTTCACCCGCTTCCTCACGCGCGGTTACAGTGCCGGCTCGCCGGTTTCCGGCCCCACGGCAACTTACTACCGCCGCCTGGGCTGGGCCAGCACCCGTTTCTCGGTGCTTACAAACCTGGCCATGTTCCTCATGGGCAGCAAGCTCAAGGCCAAGGGCAATCTCACCGGCCGCTACGCCGATGTGCTGACCTGGCTCACCCTGGGCTTCTCAGCCCTGCGTCGCTACGAGGCCGAAGGCCGCAAAGCCGAAGACCTGGTGCTAGTGGAATACAGCCTGGAATACGCCCTGGCGCAGATCCAACAGGCCTTCGAAGGCATTTATGCCAACTTCGAAGCACCAGTCCTTGGCGCCTACCTACGCACCGTGGGCAGCTTCCTGCTGCGGGTGAATCCGCTCAGCCGCGGCCCCTCGGACAAGGTCACCGTGGCCTGTGCAGCAACCCTGCAAAGCCTCAGCGAGCAACAGGCACGAATCACCCGCGAAACCTTCCTCGCGGGTTCCGACGTCGCTGGCGCCGGCCGCTTGCTGCACGCCTTCAAGCTGATCTGCGAAGCCCAACCGGCTGCCGCCAAGATCGCCAAAGCGATCCGCGCCAAGCAGCTCCCACGGGCTGCCATCGAAGACAGCATCGATGCCGCCCTGCAAGCGCAGATCATCACCGGCGCCGAGGCCGACCAGCTCAAAGCCGCTCACGAAGCCCGCATGGAAACCATCGAGGTCGACGTTTTCAAACCCGAAGACTTCTTCCGCGACACGGTTCCCAGCGCCGAGCTGCAGCGGGTTGCGGCTTAAGCCACAACCAACACCGCCACACAAAACGCCCAGCTTCGGCTGGGCGTTTTTTTTGCTTGTAAACCCTCGCGCCTGCATGCCATTGCTGTACGGCTGAGCACCACGATGCCGCGAGCGCAGCTTCAACAGCGGTTATTTATCGATAACGGCAACATGCGAAGCTCCCAAACTGCGTTGGGTAAAACCGGCAAAACACACAGTAGGCTAGTACCCCTCTGGATTCGACTGCTGCCAATTCCAAGTGTCAGCACACATGGCCTTTAAACTCTGGCGAGCCTCCCAGCCCAGCTTTTTCTTTGCCAGCCGAACATCCGCGAAGTACTCCGGTAAGTCACCGGCGCGACGAGGCGCCTCCTTCCAAGGCAGGTCGCGACCACATATTTCACTAAACGCCCGGACCATTTGTAGCACGCTGACACCATGCCCCGTTCCCAAGTTAACTGCTGCGACATCTCTCAACGTAGGCAGCGCTTGCAAAGCAGCCACATGGCCTTGGGCCAGATCCGATACGTGAATGTAATCACGAACGCCAGAACCATCCACCGTGGGATAGTCAGTACCGAATACCTGTAAATAGGGACGCCTCCCGACTGCGACTTGCGATAAGAAAGGCATCAGATTATTCGGTGTACCTCGTGGGTTTTCTCCTAAACACCCGCTTGGGTGTGCGCCTACGGGATTAAAGTACCGCAAGCTCACCGCAAGCAACTCGGGCCAAGCGATCCGCATATCTGCGATAGCCTGCTCACTCATTGCTTTGCTCTGTCCATATGGGTTCATTGGAGCGACCGGATGATCTTCGGTATAGGGGAGGAATTGAGGACTTCCATAGACCGTAGCGCTTGAGCTAAATACCAATTGCCTGCAGTCGTGTTCGCGCATCACGTCCAGCACCGCCCATGTTCCCTCCACATTGTTGCGGTAATACAGCGTCGGTTGAGCGACAGACTCAGCGACGGACTTGAGTCCAGCAAAATGGAACACTGCTTGAGGTTTGTACCGCTGGAAAACCTTTCTCAACGTGGCCTGGTCGCGAACATCACACTCAACCCAGGGCACGAAATGGCCGGTAAGCTCCTGTATACGTTTGAGCGGAATGCTGCAGCTATTACTGAAGTTGTCAACGACAACAGGCGCTAATCCCGCTTCAATTAAGGCCACGACGGTGTGACTACCGATATACCCCGAGCCACCCGTCACAAGAATTGGAGTGTTCTTTTTCAGAGCTCTTGCAGAAATGGGCGTCATGGGGCTCGGAGGTCACCCAATGCCATTGGGTACAAAGATTTGGTGGTGCTTATCATCCACATATTATGAACGACACCAGCGTCTAAGCTGCGGGTTCCTCCGCTATAGGCTAGCGTCAGTATCCTGGATCGTGAGGGTCAGCTCGAGACTATCTCCTACGAGGATTGCGACCATGATTTGTTATCCTTCGAGCTGGAGTGAGACCCCAGGAAAACGCTATGGTAGACACCATCATCGTGGGCGCCGGCAGTGCTGGTTGCGTATTGGCCAATCGATTATCGGCCGACCCTCGTCGGCAAGTATTGTTGCTAGAGGCTGGGCCGCGTGACAACAACCCTCTGATTCACATGCCGCTAGGTGTCATCGGCCTCATTCGCAAAAACGCCAGAAACTGGGGCTTTGATACCACTCCTCAGCAACACATGAACAAGCGCCGCTTGTTCTGGCCACGGGGCAAAACCCTGGGCGGCTCATCCAGTATTAATGCCATGGTCTATATCCGCGGGCATGCGGCGGACTACGATCATTGGGCCGAGCTAGGAAATGAGGGCTGGAGCTATGCCGATATGCTGCCCATTTTTCGTTCGCTGGAACACAACGAGCGGCTACAAGATAGCTATCACGGTGACAAGGGAGAGCTGAATGTCGCCGACGTGCGCAGCCCAAACCTGCTTAGCCGCTTATGGGTCCAGGCTGGGCATGAAGCTGGTCATTGCATCAACACAGACTTCAATGGAGAGCAGCTTGAGGGGGTAGGCCCATTCCAAGTCACACAAAAAAACGGCCGTCGCTGGAGCGCCGCGAGTGCCTTTTTGCGGCCGGCGCTCGGCAGACCGAACCTGAGTGTTCGCTGCGGCGTCCACGTCACACGTGTTCTCGTCGAAGATGGGCGCGCCGTAGGTGTGGAGCTGCGCAATGAGCGAGGGCAACTGGAACGTCTACGCGTCAATGACCAAGTGGTTCTGGCTGGGGGCGCTATCAACAGCCCGCAACTGCTGATGCTTTCGGGCATTGGCGACCCTGACGAACTCAAGCAGCACAATATTCCGCTGGTGCATGCGCTACCGGGTGTTGGGCACAACCTCCAAGACCATTTGGACTACATCCTCAGCTATAAATCTAGGACCCGAGCGCCGATCGGAATGGCTGCCAGTGCGGTGCCGAAAACCATGTCCGAGCTGCTGCGCTACCTACTCACGGGCTCAGGCCAGTTTGCATCGAATGTTGCTGAGGCTGGAGGCTTCGCCAGGTCTTCCCCCGAGGCAGCATTACCGGATCTCCAATTCCACTTTTTGCCCGCTTTAATCGAAGATCATGGGCGCAAGCTGGTGCACGGCTATGGCTTTTCTGTACATGTGTGCGACCTGCAGCCTCTCAGCCGGGGGAGAATTACCCTGGAGTCGGCAGACCCGCTTGCTGACCCACGCATTGACCCGCAGTATCTCAGCAATCCGGCCGATATCCTCAAGCTACGTGCTGGGGTGAAGATCGTCCGCAACATCGTCAATCAACCGGCTTTGGAGCCGCACCGCGGCGAAGAAATTTACCCTGGACCTGGGGTGCAAAGTGATGCCGACATTGATGCCGCCATCCGAGCCCGCGCGGAGACGGTTTATCACCCGGTGGGCAGCTGCCGTATGGGTAGCGACGAAATGGCCGTGGTCGACGATAAGCTACGCGTGCACGGCATTGATGGCCTGCGGGTGGCCGACGCCAGCATTATGCCCACCATCCTGCGCGGTAATACCAATGCCCCCTGCATGGCCATCGGCGAAAAAGCGGCCCGGATGATTCTGGCCGAAGCCAAATATGGACCTAAACTGGTCGAGAAAAAATCTGCGCACGCCGCTTAAAAGGCGCATGAGCCTCCGCCGCCTCCTCGAGAGGCGGCTAGTCTTTGGAGTACTGCGCGAGAGCGCGCTGCAGGTTGCCCTGCACAGCTTTGCGTAGCTCCATCGGCGACTCGACCAGAACCTCCGCTCCGTAGCGCAGCAGATCGCGCACCAGCTCTGTGGGGTTACTAAAAGGAACCTCCAGGCGATACCGCCCGTCCGGCAGTTCTTCACCCTTTTGGTCTCGGTGCCAGGTTTCGGCCTGCACCCAGCGGGCGGCCTCGGCGCTGAAGATCAGTACCGCGCGGTCACGTGCTGGCCCGGAAAAAATGCCATAGCTCGAGGCGAGCTCGGCATCGAGTTGAGCTTCACCCACATCCTTGGCTTTGTCGGTGAGAACGCGAGCGTTGGAGACACGGTCTAGCGAAAAAGTCCGCAGCCCCTCACGGCTATGACACCAGGCGTCGAGATACCAAACATCGCGATAGTGCACCAGGCGCTGAGGTGACACGGTTCGCTCGCTGCGGGTGTCGCGAGCGCGGTCGTGGTAGTGCATATGCAGCTGGCGGCGGCGGGCGACGGCCTCGGCAACCACATGGAACCAGTCTCCTTGGGGGCGCGCATTCATCGAGAGAATCTTCACCCGCTTGATAAGCTCGCCGGCACCGGTGTATTTACCGGCCAGAATGGTTTCCAGCTTCTGCCGGAAAGGACGCAGCATCTCGCTCACCACGCCCTGGCCGGACTCGTTCAGAAACTTGATGGCCGCCAACATGGCAACCAGTTCGCGGCTGGTGAGCCAGAGGCCAGGAAGCTCCCAGGCATCCTGGCCAGCGGCGTAGAGATAGCCGCCGCGGTCACGGTCATACACTAAAGGCGCGTTGAGCTGATCGCGCAGGGTTTCGATGCCGCGCTTAGCAGTGGCTTTGGAACACTCCATGCGCGTCATGATCTCGTCCATGGAGATAGGCACTCGGCGCCCGGCGAAAAGCCGATGGAGTTCGTAGATGCGGTCGAATTTATCCATGTGAGGATTATGCGTGGTTCACTCGCGCATCGCTGCGCCTTGCATAAACAACAAAAGTCTCAGCACTCATGACAGTGGTGCCAGGTGTTCTTGCCTCGTCAAGCGACAGTGCAGCTCGCTCACTGGCTCGTTTTTTATGGGTAACCACAGCCATGAGGGAGGCGCGGGAGTGGCATTCGCCCCTGATGGTGCTCGCTGAGCCCGGTGACCCTACACGCACACATATGTATCTACATAGTTGACACATTTCATGCCTGTGATAGCGTAGCGACTCGTAGCAGTAACAGCTCATGAGGCAGTCATGGACAGCCAGATCAACAAGTGGGGCAACAGCGCTGCGGTGAGGATTCCCGCCGGCATACTTTCCGAAACGGGCCTCGCCGTGAACAGCACAATTCGCATTGAGGCCAAAGATGGCCGCATCATTATTGAACCTACCGGTCCGCGCCTCAAAAACCTTCGTCTTCCGTTTACCGAGGCTGCGCTGTTAGCAGGTCTCGACGCGCACACCGCTCACGCTGACGAAATTACTGCACCAATCGACTCGGAAGTTGGGGAGTAATGGCCGGCCACTACGTTCCCGCGCGTAACGACGTAACTTGGCTGGATTTTGAGCCCACCAAGGGAAAGGAGGTCGGCAAGTACCGCCCCACCCTGGTGCTGTCATCCAAAGCGTACAACCAGAAAACGGGCTTGCTCATTTGCTGCCCAATCAGCACCAGTATTCGTGGCGGTCCTACCGAAGTTCCAATTGGCAACTTGGATCAACGGTCAGTGGTGGCAGCCAGCCTCATTCAAACGCTATCTTGGAAAGAGCGCAAAGCGAAGTTCATTACTCATGCAGAGGCCGGCGTGATGGAACAGGTTCTGCTACGCATCATTCCCCTCATTGGTGCAGATAGCGTGATTGAGCAGTTCATCCGCTGAAAATAGCTTCAACCCGAGAAGCCGCTATTCCCGACGGAAACCGTAGTTGCAGCAGGATGTCCAAGGGACGCGCGTTTTGGCTCAATCGCTGGATGTGCACACCATTTAAGAAACCAAAGCGCCGAGTCGTCGCACCCGCTCTCCAAGATGTTGCAGCCTAAGCGATCGGCCGATTCCCGCGCGCGTCCACATGCACGCGCAGGTCACTGCGGGGCTCGCTCTGGCAGGCCAGTATGGTGTTCGGCTCTTCGGGCTCTTCTGGTGTCATGAACAGGGTTTTGTCCCGCCGCACATAGACTTCACCCTGCTCCAATTGACAGCGACACGAATGGCAGATGCCCGCCTTGCAGTTGTGCGGCCAAGGCAGACCCTCAGCCAGCGCGGCTTCCAGGATGCTTTGGTTGGAGGCCACCAGAAGTTCTCGCCCTGAGGGACCAATACGAACGGTATGAACAACTGGCGGAGAAGTCGACTGATGCAGCACCCGCCACATTCGCCTCCAGATGGACCTCCCCTGCCCGGCCATCGAACTCAGACGGCGACCGGCGCCTTGATTGCCGGATGCGGGTCATAGCCTTCTATCTGCACGTCTTCATAGCGGTAACTGTAGAGATCGGAGGCTTTGTTCAATACCAACTTGGGCAGCGGCCGGTGCTCGCGCGAGAGCTGCAAACGGGCCTGCTCGAAGTGGTTGGAGTACAAATGCACATCGCCACCGGTCCAGACAAAATCGCCCACATCCAGCCCCACCTGCTGCGCCACCATATGCGTCAGCAAGCTGTAGCTGGCGATGTTGAACGGCACCCCGAGGAAGAAGTCGCAGGAACGCTGGTAGAGCATGCAGCTCAAGCGGCCTTCGGCCACATAAAACTGGAACAACAAATGGCAGGGCGGAAGGGCCATTTGATCGACCAAACCCACATTCCAGGCCGACACGATGTGGCGACGGGAGTTGGGGTTGGCCCGCAAGTCGTCGAGCACGCGCTGAATTTGATCGATGTGCCCACCGTTGTAATTGGGCCAGCTGCGCCACTGACTCCCGTACACCGGCCCTAAATCGCCGTTGTCATCGGCCCATTCGTCCCAAATGCTCACGCCGTTGTCTTTGAGATAGCCGATATTGGTGTCACCGCTCAAAAACCACAGCAGTTCGTGAATGATGGAACGCAGGTGCAACTTTTTAGTGGTGACCAAGGGGAAGCCCTCACGCAGGTCAAAGCGCATCTGCGCACCAAACAGCGACCGCGTCCCGGTTCCAGTCCGGTCAGCCTTATCGACACCCTCATCGAGAATGCGCTGCATTAAAGCGTGGTAACTCTCCATGGTCGTATTATCGCTTAGCTTTCCGCCGCCCGCCGGGTTTGCCCGGTGCTTGCGCCGCAGGAGGGAGTTCATTGCGCTGGTATGCCCAAAGCATGAGAGCCAGGCCGGCCATCCACATTGGAGCCGACAGCACCATACCCATGGTGAGCCAGTCCCAGGCTAAAAATCCTATATGCGCGTCCGGCGTGCGGAAGAACTCCACAAAGGTGCGAAACACCCCGTAGCCCACTAAAAATAGCCCGGAGGTGGCCATCATCGGCCGCGGCTTCTTGGCAAACCAATGCAGAACGATGAGTAACAACAAGCCTTCCAGCGCCGCGTGATAGAGCTGGGAGGGATGCCGCGGCTCCGGCCCCACTAGCGGAAACACCATTCCCCAGGGCACATCGGTGACTCGCCCCCAGAGTTCGGCATTGATGAAGTTACCGATGCGCCCGGTCATCAGCCCCGCAGGAATCACCACGGCTAAAAAATCGGTCACCTGGAAATACCGGTATTGGTACTTCCGCGCAAACAGCGCCATGGACACCAGCACGCCGAGCAGCCCACCATGGAAGCTCATACCGCCTTCCCATACCTTGACAAGGTAAAGAGGGTTTTCTGCCAAGCGGTCGAAGGCGTAGAACAGCACGTATCCGATGCGGCCGCCAAGGATGACACCCAGCACCAGGTAAAACAGCAAGTCACCCAATTGCTCGCGGGTCCAACCTTGAACCGCGACATGCGGCAAGCGCAGGCGGCGGATTGCCAGATACCAGCCCAAATAAAAGCCGGCCAAATAAGACAAGCCGTACCAGTGGATTTGCAAAGGCCCGAGGGCAATAGCGACGGGGTCAAAACCCGGATGAACCAACATGTTTCCCCAAAATGGTGTGCTATTTGGCCTGCGATTGTAGCGGCAGGAGGCGAAGGCGTCCGGTGTTCAACATCATAGTCCCACAGGCCTATCCGCTATGCAGAAAAAAGGGCGCCCGTAGGCGCCCTTCAAGCACTCAGAATATCCGCTTCAGCAAAAGATGAATGGATCTTCTGCAGGCGCGTTCATAAAGGTTTCAGAGTCGATATTGAGGTTATCCCAATACACCTTCCGCAGTTGGATGATGCCCGTTTGGAATTCGCAATAGCCCAAACCTTTGGCTGGCACCTCGCCCTCTTCTAAGCCCAACGCAATCTTGGTATTGGTAATCACGCCGGCCGCTTCGTTGGTAGTGAGCACACCCCAGCCAATTTGCAGAAAACCAATCTGCGGGATGATCGGCAACGCATCATCCGCCCCGGGGTTTTGATCACCCATTTCTGGAATCCAGGCGGCTTGTTCCAGCGCCCGGCGGATTTGCCAATTCGTGATGTTCATGCCGTTACCAGCAGCCATCACGGTGTCGCCGTCTGCCATCTTGATGATACCGCCCACATGGCCAAGCTGGCGGCGGGCATCGAGAAGGATTTTGGAGGCAATACCGGCGGAACGCGGTGTGGCAAAGCTAGTACCGCCAACACCGTCGCGGTATCCGTCTTCACATAAGGCACAGTATGGGAGGGTCTGTGTGAAGTCAGCTACAAAATCCGGGAAGGTGCCGGACAGCGGTTGACGCCCCAGAGAAGATTCGCCGGGCTCGTTTTCGGCGGTTTCCTCTACGCCAGAAATCCCGATACTCCACCACGGGCCACAGGTCGTGTCCACTGAAGACAATGCGGGTGTGTTGTCACAAGCACCAAAGTGCAGCTTCCCATTCCCCCATACACCGGTGTAGGAATTAATCACGTGCCCAGGAATTGGCAAAGAACCAGGCAGTCCATAGCTGGTAGTGATGATGTCCACGCCTGGGTGAGTGAAGGACATCGCTTCACCGTCGGGCGAAGCCATCCCCTCAACGGAGAGCACAATAGCCTCTGGGTTAGCGTTGAGCACTGCAGCGCTTACGCCCACGCCATGGGTATCACCGTCGTCGTCCGGCATGTGGGGGATAGACCCGGCCGAAAAGCTTGCCGACAACAAGTTTGTTCCCTTAAACCACACAAACTCACAAACCTCGGCCTGGCGCCATAGGCCGCTGTCCACGTCGGCCTGATAGTCGGCGGCGAAGTCACCGGTACGGGTCACTTCTAATTGACACTCTGGACCAATACCAAACTCTTCCAGTACGGCCGGGGTGACAGAGTTAGGAATAAGGCCGTCGCTGTACTGCGGGCCGCCAGCGTAATAGAACTGGTGGTACGGGTTAATGCCGGTATCGATAGACGCCACAACCACGCGGGCCTTGTCATCGGCGCGGACTTCTAGGGGGGCATCAGCGCGGCTGGTAGCAGTGCTGCTTTGACCGCCACCGCAGGCCGTCAACACAAAAGTGCTCGCCAGCACGGAGCCGGCCGTCAAAAATTTAGATGTCATGGGGGAGGTTCTCGTTACAAACAAATGCGCCAAAGAGGCTTTGGCGTAGTGTTAATAAAATGTCATAGCGACATTCATTGTGCAAGCAGGAACCTTGCCACCTTATCCACAGAACGCTCATGAGCTGCTGCAGCAAAAGCTCCACATAACGAACCTAAGCGGGGAGCACTGGCATGTTGCAAGCTGCCCTTACCCAATGCACACAAAAAAGCCCGGCATATAGCCGGGCTTTTCTTGAAGTAGGGGTCGGGACGAAGCTGACCAGCCCTCCCGACCAAGACATAAGCGCTCTTAGAAGCCGCCCATGCCGCCCATGCCGCCCATGTCAGGAGCAGGAGCTGCTGGAGCTTCTTCTTTAGGGATCTCAGCGACCATGGCTTCAGTGGTGAGCAGCAGGCCAGAGATGGAGGCTGCGTTCTGCAGCGCGGTACGGGTCACCTTGGTGGGATCCAAGATGCCCCACTCCAGCATGTCGCCGTACTCGCCGGTAGCTGCGTTAAAGCCGTAGTTGCCTTCACCAGCAGCCACAGCGTTCACCACCACACTAGCTTCTGCGCCGGAGTTGGTGCTGATTTGACGCAGCGGCTCTTGGATAGCGCGACGCAGGATAGCGATACCGGCGTTTTGGTCGGCATTGCTGCCTTCCAGGCTGTCCAGCACTTTCAAGCTGCGCACCAAAGCGGTGCCACCGCCAGGGACTACGCCCTCTTCCACAGCAGCGCGGGTCGCATGCAGAGCATCTTCCACGCGAGCCTTCTTCTCTTTCATTTCCACTTCGGTAGCTGCACCGACTTTGATCACGGCAACACCGCCGGCCAACTTGGCCACGCGCTCTTGCAGCTTTTCTTTGTCGTAGTCGGAGGTGGCTTCTTCCACCTGCGCACGAATGGACTCGATGCGCGACTGGATGTCGGCCGAAGCGCCGGCACCGTCAACGATGGTGGTGGCTTCTTTGGTCACAACCACTTTCTTGGCTTGACCCAGCATGTCGACGCTGGCTTTTTCCAGCTGCATGCCTTTTTCTTCGGCAATCACAACGCCGCCGGTCAGGGTGGCGATGTCGTCCAGCATGGCTTTACGACGGTCGCCAAAGCCTGGAGCTTTCACGGCAGCAACTTTGACGATGCCGCGCATGTTGTTCACAACCAAGGTAGCCAGGGCTTCGCCTTCGACGTCTTCGGCGATGATCAGCAGCGGGCGGTTGGACTTGGCCACGCCTTCCAGCAGCGGCAGCATGTCACGGATGTTGCTGATTTTCTTGTCGTGCAGGAGGATCATGGGATCGTCCAGCTCAACCTGCATGCTTTGCTGGTTGTTCACGAAGTAAGGAGAGAGATAGCCGCGGTCGAATTGCATACCTTCGACAACGTCCAGCTCGTCGGCCAGGCCAGAACCTTCTTCGACGGTAATGACGCCTTCTTTACCAACTTTTTCCATAGCTTCGGCAATCTTTTGGCCGATGGACTCGTCGGAGTTGGCGGAAATGGTGCCAACCTGAGCGATCGCTTTGGAATCGTCGCAAGGCTTGGACAAGCCGTGCAGTTCTTCGGTGACGGCGGTAACAGCTTTGTCGATACCGCGCTTCAGATCCATGGGGTTCATGCCCGCGGAAACGGCTTTGATGCCTTCACGCAAAATGGCTTGGGCCAGAACGGTCGCAGTGGTGGTGCCGTCACCGGCAACATCGGAAGTTTTGGAAGCAACTTCCTTCACCAGCTGGGCGCCCATGTTCTCGAACTTGTCTTCCAGTTCGATTTCTTTGGCAACGGACACACCGTCTTTGGTGATGGTCGGAGCACCGAAGCTCTTGTCCAGAACCACGTTGCGACCTTTGGGGCCCAGCGTGACTTTGACGGCGTTAGCCAGGGTGTTCACACCCGCCAGCATTTTCTGGCGAGCGGGATCGGAAAACTTGACTTCTTTGGCAGCCATGATTGTTGTCCTTTGAAATTAGTAAATAGGTGAAATACGCAGAGGCGCCGAGTCTTAGTCGATGATCGCCATGATGTCGTCTTCGCGCATGACCAAAAGCTCTTGGCCATCCATCTTGACTTCAGTGCCGGAGTACTTACCGAACAGCACTTTGTCGCCGACCTTGACGTCCAACGCGCGCACTTCGCCGTTGTCGTTCACTTTGCCGTTGCCCACAGCCAGCACTTCGCCACGCGAAGGCTTTTCGGTAGCAGTGTCGGGAATCACGATGCCGCCCGGCGACGTGGTTTCTTCTTCCAGGCGCTTGACGATCACGCGATCGTGCAGAGGACGCAAACTCATGAGTGTTATCTCCCAGTGTTAATACAGGTGTCCGAACGTGTCTCCCGCGCCACATCGCACAGCGATGCACCGCAGGATCAAAATCATCCGAGGCTGTACCCGTTGGCACTCCCCGGCTGCGAGTGCCAACTTTGGGGGTAGGCATCCATGTTTCAAGAGCCCGAAGCAAATTTTTTTCGCCTTGCTCCTCCGCATGGGTGGACGAAGGCTTGACGGCACGCCAATTTCTTGACGGTTTTCTGACCGCCGAACTGATCTGATCCCTAGTAGTCAGAAGGTGCAAAACGCACTAGACACCTTCTCTGATCAGCGTATGGTGGAAGGTGTGTTGAGTACGGCATGTGCTTTGCTGCAATTAACTCAAAGGAGCCGCCGCGCGGCGCGGCGCGGTGGCCCGGACGATCACCTCAGCGCAGGAGTTAGTTATGTCCTTACTGGCCGAATACCAAAAGAACTTTCAAGCGCATCGCGAAGAGGAGATGTCCTTAGCGGACTACTTGGAACTGTGTAAACAGGACCCTTTAGCCTGGGCCAGCCCAGCCGAACGCATGTTGGCCGCCATTGGCGAGCCCGAAAGTATCGACACCCGCTCCGACCCTCGCTTGTCCCGCATCTTCTCCAATCGCGTGATCCGCCGCTATCCGGCCTTTGCCGAATTTTTCGGCTTGGAAGATGTGATTGAGCAGATCGTGGCCTACTTCCGGCATGCGGCTCAGGGCCTGGAAGAACGTAAACAGATTCTGTACTTACTGGGCCCTGTTGGCGGCGGTAAAAGCTCGCTTGCCGAACGCCTCAAGTCTTTGATGGAAACCTATCCCATCTATGCCATCAAAGGTTCCCCCATCAATGAATCACCCTTAGGGCTTTTTAACCCTGACCGCGATGGCCCCCAGCTAGAAGAAGAGTACGGCATCCCGCGCCGCGCCCTCGGGGGCATTGCCTCGCCCTGGGCGGTGAAACGCCTGGAAGAATTTGATGGTGACCTCAGCCAGTTCACCGTAGTGCGATTACAGCCCAGCGTGCTGCGCCAAATTGCCATTGCCAAAACCGAACCTGGTGATGAAAACAACCAGGACATTTCCGCCCTGGTGGGTAAAGTCGACATTCGGCAACTGGAAAAACACGCCCAGCATGATCCGGATGCCTATGCCTACTCCGGAGGGTTGTGTCTGGCTAACCAAGGCCTCCTTGAATTCGTGGAGATGTTTAAAGCTCCCATCAAGATGCTGCACCCCCTGCTGACGGCCACCCAAGAAGCTAACTACAAAGGCACCGAGGGATTGGGCGCGATTCCCTTCCAGGGCATTGTGCTGGCGCACAGTAACGAGTCGGAGTGGCAGGCCTTTAGAAATAATCGCAGCAACGAGGCTTTTCTTGATCGGGTGTACATCGTCAAAGTGCCGTACTGCCTGCGGGTCTCCGAAGAAGAGAAGATCTACAAAAAGCTGCTGTCCAAGAGTTCGCTGGCCGAGGCCCCATGCGCCCCTGGCACGCTGAATATGTTGGCGCAGTGGTCCGTACTGACCCGACTGGTGGAGCCAGAAAACTCGTCGATGGTCGCCAAAATGCGGGTTTACGACGGTGAAAATCTCAAGGATACGGAGCCCAGCGCAAAATCCATCCAGGAGTATCGCGACTTCGCCGGTGTGGATGAGGGCATGAGTGGTTCTTCGACCCGTTTTGCCTTCAAAGTGCTCTCGGCCACCTTCAACTACGACTCTGAAGAAGTGGCCGCCAACCCCGTCCACCTGATGTATATCCTCGAACAGCGCATCCTGCGTGAGCAGCTCCCTGACGATCTGCAGCGCCAGTGGCTGGATTTCATTAAAGGGCATCTCGCCGCCAAATACGCGGAGTTCATTGGCAAAGAAATACAGACTGCCTACTTGGAGAGCTATACCGAGTACGGTCAAAACATCTTCGACCGCTATGTCACCTTCGCCGACTACTGGATCCAGGACGAGGATTACCGCGACCCCGATACCGGTGCCATCTTCGATCGCGCTCAGCTGAACACCGAGCTGGAGAAAATCGAGAAGCCCGCAGGCATTGCCAATCCCAAAGACTTCCGCAACGAAATCGTGAACTTCGTGCTGCGTGCCCGCGCCAATAACGAGGGCAAGAATCCACGCTGGACCAGTTACGAAAAGCTGCGTGAAGTGATTGAGAAGAAGATGTTCTCATCCACCGAAGAGTTACTGCCGGTGATCTCCTTCAACACCAAGGCCACGGCCGATGAGGCACGCAAGCATGAGAGCTTCGTGGCCCGCATGGTGGAAAAAGGCTACACCGAGAAACAGGTGCGGTTGCTCTGCGAATGGTATTTACGCGTTCGTAAAAGCGCCTGAGGTCTCGATGCTCGCCATCGACCGGGAAAGCTGCAATGCGGCAATCAGTTGTTGCGCGCCAGCGCACAACTGCACGCAGACGTTTACAGCAGGCGTGACCCAGCACGGGCACTGTAGGGAGGGCGCGGCGACACGGAGGATTTGGCCCGCAGGGCGGCGGGCATGGACGCCCGCCGCTTTGGGCGGAGGCAGGATGCCGACTCCCAAAGCCCCGCAGAGTCGCCGACATACGCCCGACCGTGTGCCCGTGCTGGGTGGCTCCTGCAGCCCTCGCCGGAGTCATGCAGCTTCGACGCGAACGACTTTTGCAGGTACAAAAAAATCTTTGTCTTCCTACAACGGGAAGTACCGGACGCAGCCGGGCGGACTGATGGCCGGCGCAAGACGCCGCTTCATCGGTCGAGCCATCGCGACAGGATAGTGTCATGAGTACCTTTATTGACCGCCGCCTGAACGATCGACGCAAAAGCACAGCGAACCGTGTGCGCTTTCTGCGGCGCTACAAGAAACAAATTCGTCGCTCCTTGGATGACATTGTCAGCAAGCGAAAAATGGGGGACTTCGAGCGCGGAGCCAAAGTCAAACTGCCCGCCAAAGACATTTCCGAGCCCCAGTTCAGCTATGGCTCGGGAGGTGACCGCGAAGTCGTTCACCCTGGGAATCGCGAGTTTGAAACCGGCGACAAAATTCCGCGCCCACCCAGCCAAGGTCAGGGCCAAGGCGACGGTGATGCCAGTGATGGAGAGGACACCGTAGACGAGTTCCTGTTTACCTTATCGCGGGACGAGTTTATGTCCTTGTTCTTCGATGATCTGGAACTTCCCCGCCTGGCGCGCACTCAGCTGGGACCCATCACCGAGAACAAACCACGGCGGGCCGGTTTTGCCACCCAAGGCACCCCTGCCAATTTGGCCGTCGTACGTTCGCTGCGCAATGCCATGGCGCGGCGCATGGCCGTACAAAACCCCCTCAAAGAAGAGCTGCGCCAACTGCAAGAAGCCGGCGCACCCGCCAGCGACATTGCAGATTTGGAGCGGCGTATCGCGGCTGTTCCTTGGGTGGATGACTTTGACCTGCGCTATGTGCATCGGGCCATGCGTGCCGAGCCCGTCACACGGGCGGCGATGTTCTGCTTAATGGACGTATCTGCCTCGATGGATGAGGCCCGCAAGGACTTGGCCAAACGCTTCTTCACTTTGCTGTATTTATTCCTCAGCCGTAAGTACGAAGCCGTAGAACTCATCTTCATCCGCCACACCTCCGACGCCGAAGAAGTTGACGAAGACACCTTCTTTCACGATCCCAAATCAGGAGGCACGGTTGTCAATACCGCCCTGACTCTGCTGGACGACATCATTCAAGAGCGCTATGGGCAAGGCTGGAATCTGTACGCCGCCCAAGCCAGCGATGGGGATGCCTTTGGGGCCGACATTGAGAAAAGTCGCAGCTGCTTAGAAGGCCTGCTCGATCGACTGCGCTATTTCGCGTATTTGGAAGTGGGTAACACCTCCGGACGAACCAGCCCCCTCGCCGGTGCCTATGCGCGTATCGACCACCCGCATTTCGCGATGGCTGAGGCTCGACATCGCAACGAGATCTACCCGGTTTTACGCTCGCTGTTTTCTCAGGAGGCCTCGGCATGAGTCAACGCTTAATCCATGGCTCCGACTGGACCTTCCCTCTGCTGGAGAAACTGGATAAGACCATTGGCGATGTGGCTCAAAACCACTTCGGCCTAGATTGCTACCCCAATCAAATCGAGGTCATTGCCTCCGAGCAAATGCTCGATGCATATGCCTCACTGGGCTTACCCATCCACTATCCCCACTGGAGTTTTGGCAAGGCCTTTATTGGCCACGAGCAACAGTACAAACGGGGCCGCGCCGGGCTCGCTTACGAAATTGTGATCAATTCCAACCCCTGCATTAGCTATCTGATGGAGGAAAACACCTTAGCGATGCAGGCTTTGGTCATCGCCCATGCCGCCTACGGACACAACAGCTTTTTCAAAGGTAATTATTTATTCCGGCAGTGGACCCAGGCCGACGCCATCATCGACTACATGGTTTTTGCCCGGCGTTACGTAATGGATTGCGAAGAACGCTATGGCCCGGAGAACGTAGAAGCTGTTTTAGACGCAGCCCATGCTCTGATGCACCACGGGGTGGATCGATACCACCACCCTCGCCCCCTATCCGCAGAAGCAGAGGCGGCGCGGCAAGCAGACCGGGCCGCGCATGACTGGGCCAACTTTGACGACATCTGGCGCACGCTGCCGAAGAAACGCCAACCTGAAGCCCAGGATGATCTCGCCACCCACAACCCTCTGCCTCAGGAGCCCCAAGAGAACCTGCTGTACTTCATTGAAAAGCACTCTCCAGCCTTAGAGCCTTGGCAGCGAGAGCTGGTGCGCATCGTGCGCAAGTTGGCGCAGTATTTTTACCCCCAAGGCCAGACTAAGGTCATGAACGAAGGGTGGGCCTCGTTCTGGCATTACACCCTCATGAACCGTCTATACGATGAGGGCCATGTGGATGATGGCTGCCTACTCGAGGTGCTGGCGAATCACACCAATGTGGTCTATCAACCAGGCTTCGATCAACGCGGCTACTCAGGCATCAACCCCTACGCACTGGGCTTTGGCATGTTCTCGGAGCTGCGTCGTATCTGCGAATCGCCCACCGCTGAAGATCGCAGTTTCTTCCCCGACATTGCAGGCGGTGATTGGCGCAAGGTGCTGGATTTTGCCATGCGCCAATTTAAAGATGAGTCGTTTATCGCCCAGTTTCTCAGTCCACGGCTGATGCGTGAGCTCCATCTCTTCGCCATTGGCGACCATCGCGAGGACGAAGAGTATTTGCATGTAGAAGCCATCCACAACGAGGGAGGCTATCGAAAATTACGCCAGCTGCTTTCGCGCCAGTACGCGCGTGAGTCTATGGTGCCGGACATTCAGATCACTCGCTTTGATCACAAGGGTGACCGCAGTCTCACACTCACCCACTTCCAACGCCGCGGCCGTCCCCTGAGCAAAGAGGCCGAAGTAGTGCTCGGCCATGTGGAATCCTTGTGGGGATACCCAGTGCACTTAGAAACACGAAACGAACAAGGCGAACAAGTGCATGAGGTTCCGGACATGCGCGAGGAAGATGCCGCCCTCATTTGAGGCTGCTCATTCCACCTGCCTCCCGAAGGCGCCCATACGCCTGCGTATCGTCGCAGGCGCAAATCTGCTATGGTCGCGGCGCAATGTTGCACTGCAACGCATACTATTCGGGAGAGATTAATCCATGAGTCAGTCACTCAAACGTGTTGCCATCGTTGGCGGAGCGCGTATTCCCTTCTGCCGCTCAAACACGGCTTATTCCAAAATTTCCAACCATCAAATGCTCACGGCAGCGATCAACGCAATTGCCGATAAGTACGACTTGGCTGGAAAGACCTTGGGCGAAGTCGCCGGCGGCACAGTCCTGAAGCTCAACCCACAGGATGTGATGACCCGTGAGGCCGTGCTCGAGTCCAAGCTGGCCCCACAGACCCCCGCCTACGACGTCGGCCAATACTGCGGAACCAGCCTGGAAACCGTGATTCTGGTCGCCAACAAAATCGCTACCGGCCAAATCGAATCTGGTATTGCTGCCGGCACCGACACGACCTCGGACGCTCCCATCATGATTAATGAGGGTCTGCGTAAGATCTTCATGGAAGTGAACCGCGCCAAGACCGGACAGCAGCGCGCCAAGGCTCTGACCAAAATTCGGCCCAAGCATCTGGCCCCCAAGATTCCTTCTAACGCCGAAGCCCGCACCCGCAAGAGCATGGGCCAAAGCTGTGAAGATATGGCTCAAGCTTGGGGCATCGCACGTGCCGACCAAGACCAGCTGGCCTTTGAGTCGCATAAAAAAGCCGCTGCCGCTTACGAGGCTGGTTTCTACGACGATCTGGTCGTGCCCTACGCCGGCGTAACGCGTGACAACAACATGCGTCCCGACTCCACCCTGGAGAAATTGGCGACCTTGAAGCCAGTTTTCGACAAGAGCGGGGCTGGCACCCTGACCGCCGCGAACTCAACGCCGCTCACCGACGGTGCAGCTGCGGTGTTCCTCTGCTCTGAGGAATACGCCAAGGCCAATAACCTCGAGGTTCAAGCCTGGTTCGTGACCGGTCAAACCGCGGGTGTGGACTTCGTCAAAGCCAACGACTCTAAAGACCAATTTGTGCGCGGCGCCGAGGGCTTGCTCATGGCACCAGCCTTCGCCGTGCCGGCCATGCTGGAGCGCAGTGGTCTGAAACTGCAGGATTTTGACTTCTATGAAATCCACGAAGCATTTGCTGCTCAGGTGCTCTGCACCCTCAAAGCCTGGGAAGACGAGCGCTTCTGCAAAGAGTACCTGGGCCTCGACAAGCCGCTGGGTAGCATTGATCGCAGCAAGCTCAACGTTAAAGGCAGCTCGCTGGCCATGGGTCACCCCTTCGCTGCTACGGGCGCCCGCATTGTGAGCACCCTGGCCAAGATTCTGGAAGAAAACAAAGGTGGTCGCGGCCTCATCTCCATCTGCGCCGCAGGTGGCATGGGCGTTACCGCCATCCTGGAAAAATAAACGCTGGCCTTAGGTCGGCGACATACCAAGCCCGCCTCCACTAAGGCGGGCTTTTTTGTGCCTGTCATGGGGCCATGCGACCAAAGCGAGCACCAGGGCCTCGCCTGCAACCCCAATCAGGTTCTTGCACGAGGCAGTTAGAGTTCGCTCATGCCGCCATCCACCACGTACTCAGAACCCGTGACAAAACCGGCTTCGTCGGCGAGCAGGAAAGCGGCCACTGCAGCCACCTCGGCCGGCGTCCCAAAGCGCCCCAACGGAACCTGACTGAGAATTTGCTCGCCAAATTCGGCAATGGCCGAATCAGGCATGCCCGTTCGCGCGAAGAAACCCGTACTGATGGGCCCTGGGCTCACCGCATTCACGCGTACACCTTGTGGCGCCAGTTCTCTGGCCAGTGCCCGAGTCAGTGTGCGTACCGCGCCCTTGGTGCTGGTATAAACCGCGCCAGCCGGCAAACCCATATCACGGGCGACCGAGGTGGTCAGCAGCAAACTGGCCGACTGCCCCAAATGAGGTTGAAGGGCTTGGGCTTGCAGTAAAAGGCCGCGCACATTCACCGCGTAATTGGCATCGATTTCTTCTGCGCTAATCTGGCCCAGGGGTGCAAAGCGGCCAAATCCGGCATTCAAGAAGGCTCCATCCAGAGGCCCGTGGTGCTGCACAAACTCCTCTAGGGCCGCAATTTCGTTCACCTGAGCCACGTCGTTGCGCAGGAATTGTGCGCTAGAGCTCAACACCTGACGTGCAGCCTCAATGCTTTGGTCTCTAGAGCCGGTCACCAGAACCTGCCCCCCTTCTGCTTCGATGCGCTGCGCGGTGGCTAAACCAATACCGCTGGTGCCGCCGGTGATCAATATTGTTTTGTCTTGGAAACGCTGCATGGTGTTGCTCCTATGTCGGTGCTGAGGTTGCCGCCTGTTGCTGGCGTGAGACATACAGTAGGCTGAAGGCGTCCTGTCAATAAATACACATATGCGCAAACTGGATGTGCACACACGCACAGGCGGGCTGGACTGGGATGAGTTGAGAACGGTGTTGGCCGTCCACCGCCATCGCAGCGTGGCAGCCGCCGCGCGAAGCCTGCAGCTCCAACATTCCACATTGCTGCGGCGTTTGGACAAGCTGGAAACGCGCCTACAAATGCGCTTGTTTATTCGTGCTACACAGGGCTATCGCTGCAATGAGCAGGGCTTGATTCTGGCCCAAGCGGCCGCGGAGATAGAGGATTTGGTCCTGGCCGCCGAACGCCAGCTACTTGGCCAGGATGACCGCATCGCCGGGGTGCTCAGACTGACCACCAGCGAAATCCTAGCGACGGTACTGCTGCCTCGTTTATTACCGGACTTCCAGCGCGCCTTTCCCCAGGTGAAGCTCGATATTGACGTCACCAACGCGGCGCAGGATCTAGAGCGGCGGCAATCTGATCTGGCCATTCGCGCTACCCGCGCGCCACCGGACAACCTCGTCGGTCGGAGGGTGGGCAACACACCATCGGCCCTTTACGCCCATCATTCGCTGCTCCCCGCCCTAGAAAAAACGCCGGCCGAGCGTTGGCCATGGCTGGGCTATACCGGCGAATTGGCCCATGGCTTGCAAGCCCGCTGGCTGGCACAACATCTACCCCAGCGCAATGTGGTGTCACGATTTGGTTCAGCCATGGCATTACAAGCAGCCACGCTGGCCGGCGCTGGTGTGGCCTTACTGCCTTGCCTGAATGTGCCTGCTACCGCGCCCGTTCTCAGAGTGGCCGAGGTCCCCAGCTTCCCAAGCGTTGGTATATGGCTACTCAACCATCGTGACACCCGCGGCAATGCCCGCATTCGCAGCTGTAAACAATGGTTAGTCGAGCACCTGCCCCAACAACTTGAGCAACTCGAGAACCAGCATCCGCCGGCCCAGGCACAGTTTGATGGCCAGCAGCTTATTCGCGAACCAAGGCCGAACTAGCCAAAGCGAATCGGCAAATGAATTTGGGGCTTGGCCACTTCCCCACCCAGCACACCGCGGGCCCTTAGGTGCGGGTCATGCAGGCTTTCGCTAGGCGTAAGAACGGGAGATGCACAGCAATCGGCCGGGCCTAAGATTTCCATCCACTGATCGCGCGTCTTTGTTTGCAGCAACTCAGAAACCTCATCAGCAATTTTCTGTGCTGGCGCACCAGGTGCGAGCGGCGCCCTAGCCAGATCATCCCGGCCAACCGCAGCACAGAAACGCTGCCAGAATTTGTGTTCTAGCGCGCCCAAAGCCAAGAACTTGCCATCGCCACAGCGGTACACCCGGTAATTGGGCAGCCCACCAGTGAGCATGTCTTGTCCGCGAGGAGGATCATCTTTACGGGCAGCCATGCTGGCAAACTGCACCACCTGCAGTGCAGCGGTGCAATCGGTCATAGAAATGTCCACCAATCGTCCCTGACCACTTTGCCGAGCACTGAGCACCGCCGCCAGAATGCCGATGGTGGCGCTCTGCGCTCCACCAGCCAAATCGGCAATTTGGAAGGAGATGGGCGTGGGCTCGCGATCAGAGTGCCCGGTTTGTTCTAGCAAACCCGAGTAACCGCAGTAGTTCAAGTCATGGCCGGCGTGATCTGCGTAGGGGCCGTCTTGCCCGTAACCGGTGATGGCACAGTAGACGATGGCGGCATTGTGCTCGCGAATTGCGTGGTAGCCCACACCTAATTTATCGAGCACGCCCGGCCTGAAACCCTCTACGACGACATCCGCCTGCGGAACCATTTCGGTGAGAAAACGCTGGCGGTCGGCTTCCTGTTTGAAATCCAGCTTGGTGCCCTGAACCTTGTTGTGATTCAGCAGCTCGAACATCGCCGGATTCAAACTGCGGGTGTAATCTCCCAAAACCGGGTCTTCAATTTTGATGACCTCTGCGCCCATTTCAGCCAACTGCCAAGTGCAATAGGGGCCGGGCAACAGCCGGGTAAGGTCGAGAATGCGTAAGCCGGAAAGGGGCTTGTCTGTCATGGCGCTTCGTCCCTGAAGTGTGTCTCCGAAAGTGCCAAAGAGTACTGCAAATCCACATAGCAAGCTGCGTGGCCGAGGCTACGAGCGTCTGTTGGCCCGGCCTCGAACTGTTGCGTCAGCCGACCGACCCCACCCGCGTGGGGAGCGCCAGAGCAAACTTGGGCTGACATCGCCGACTGAGCCTCTTGCCAGTCCCAAGACCAAGCTTCAGAGTTCCATTTGAAGGCAACCTTCACCAGCCCAGTAAATCGCAGGTAGGCCTCAGGGCGGCAAGCTCAGGTCTCACCGGGTCTACGCAGAATTACATTGACGGTTCTATCGATACAGATTGCTCTTAGGCGGAATATCAATCACTTAGAGCCATGTGAGTGCCGAAGATGGTCATCATGCGGGCGGCCGCATTTGACTTAGGGCAAGGTTTTTGCTGACTCTAAGTGCTTGGGTGAGCACCCCTGCGGCATAGGTCGTAGGCGCTGATTCCAGGAGAAACCTTGCAAATGCCCTGCTGCGCCTAAGAGCGCCTGCGGCCGGAGAACAATTCAATGATGAGACCAACTGCGCGTATTCGTGCGGCGGCTGCTATAGCGTGCCTGACCTTCTGTGGGTCGGCGCTGGCTAACCTTGGCAGCACGCTTGATGCAGACGATTTGATGGGCAGCACCCTTGCTGCCACCCAACCCCTCGTTGCCGATGCTGGCGCCAGCCCCGATGTGAATAATGGCTTTGTGGTCCTCAAGGGCAGCGGCTGGGGCGGCGCCGCTCCTTATCGCTTCCAGTGGACCGTGGACGGCCAAACGATCACTGGAGCAGATACCGCATTTGCTAGGCTCAAAGTGCGGGACTGGGCGCCGGGCCGCTACCAAGCTCAACTGATGCTCACCGACCGTTTCGGTGTGAGCAGCACCGATACCGTGTCCTTTGTTGTCGGGGGCAGCGACCGCCCCGTGGCACAAGCCGGCGGTACTTACGAGTTTCGCAGCACCGACACGCAAGTGTTAAGCGGCACCATTTCCGGCGGTACGCCGCCCTTCGCCACCGGCTGGGACTTGGACTTGGACGGCGAAGTGGATGCCCGCGGCCAAAGCATTCAGACCGAGTTGCCTGTGGGTCACCACTTGGTACGCTTTCTGGTGACCGATGCCCAGGGCCTGGAATCCCAGCAAATGACATCGGTCTACGTCGGCAGCAAAGACCAAGTGGCCGATATGGCCATTCCGCTGGCGATCATTGGTATTTCTGACTCGGGGATTAACCCTTACCACTCGGAGTTCTCCGCCGAAAGTTATCCAGACCCGCGGGTTCTGGAGCTGACCCAGAACTTCACCCGCCACCCGTGTGAATACATTAGCGACTACCCCTGCAGCTCCATCGCTCTGCCGATCACGCTCAACGGCGAGTACTACCCGGAACAGGACATGGATCTGTTCTTCTTCGATGGTTCCTCGGCGGTGCCCATGGCGCAGCCCGGAATGCTACATTGGATCCCCGGCACGAAGATTATTGGTGCCTTGACCTTTGATGGCTACGATGCAGCTCCTTCAGATCTCATCTTGGACAACAATGGGCACGGTACGGGCTCGGCCAGTGTGTCGACGGGCAACCGCTACGGTTATTGCCCTTCCTGTCTGATCTACAGCATTGATGAACTGCGCGATGAAGAGGTCTATGGACTGCCCTTCGCGGAGATCACCTCACATAGCCATGGCTATGTCGGCAGTGCTCCACTGGGCGTACTCTTTTTGGATCCAATCTCCGACGCCCCGCCGTCGAAAGAAGCGGCTGAGCGTGGTGTGACCATCTTGTTCTCAGCTGGTAATGGTGTGGGCAATGCCTTTGCTGTTACCAACAACACCTACGGCTCCGATCAAACCGGCCCCTCCTGGACCATTAACGTGGGCGCTCTGCGCCGCGATACCTCCGGCGCCATTATTGGTGAAGGCACGCCCGCACAAATCTCCTCTTGGGGTGATGGCTTCCTCCCTTCGGCCTGCCGCACCGGTCTGTACGGCACATGCGCCTTCGGGGGCACCTCTGCTGCTTCGCCCTACACCGCTGGTGTGTTCGGCTGGGTACTGCGAGAAGTTCGTGCAGCTTTGGGCGACTACCGCACGGGCACGCGCCCTGGACAGGTTATCGCCGAAGGTCGTGCCATTCCAAACAGCCCTTATTTGGCCGATGGCAAGCTGACCCGACGCGAGCTTCGGGCCGCTGTGCTTAAGACTGCGGCACCGCTGAATGCGGATCTGTCTTTGTTCCCCTACCCGGCCAACCTCAATGCCGAAGGTCGCTTCGCCCTGGAGGGCTATGGAGCGGCAACTCCTAATGCTGGCCAGCGGGCTTTGGCCGTGCTGCTGGGCGATATGGAGATGCCGAACCGCGACGACGCGGACAGCTTCTTCGCCCAGGATTGTGAACTCCGCGACGCCCTGTACGGCAGCTACGACCGTGACGGTGACGGCAACGAAGACACCTGCGCAGCTGACATTGCCAACGCGGCTGAGTTCAAAGGCGCTGGCCCGCTGAGCAACCAAGCTCCGTTCAAGACTTTCCCGAACAAGAATGCTCCCATCGATCTACAGATGGCGGTAGCCCCCGTGCTGCGTTACGAGTTACACCGTCGGGAGAAAAGTGAGCCTTACCGCAGCGCCGAAAGTTGTGGCCTGCCACAAACGGCGACTGAAGGCGACCATGAGCAATTCATGTCGCTCACGCCAAACCTGCCTGGCGACTTGGAGCCCTGCTTTGACTCGCGCGTCACCAGTACCGTAGCCGGCTTCCGCCCCAAAGGTATCTTCCATGCGGATGCTCCTTTGACCGGCGCGCTGCCCACCGGTTCGGCCATCGACGCCAAGGTCTATGTGCAAGGCGCTACACCCGGCCCCATGACCTTGACTGCGGTGCTGAGTGCCAACGACCGCGTTATTGCACGCTCACAGCCGGTTATTCAGGCGGTGACGCCGGCCACCTGGACGGAGTACAGCTTCAACTTTGACACCTTCCTGCCGGCCTTCACCGGAGAAACCCTGGGTGTGCACTTCCAGCTCACCGGCCAGGTGGAATGGGCCTATGGCTTTGAAGGCGCACACGCCTCGCGTCTGACCATCACCCCTGCAGCACCACAGGCGGGCGAGTTGGTCTTTGGGGCCACCGTGGATACGCTGGGCGCAGTCGCCGAGGGAACGCGCGTTGGCGGTCAGGTCTTTGTCCCTGACATGGGTCTGGATGATGACTTGGGCAACGCTGGCTTCGCGCCGGTGTCTGTGCAGGTTGAGGTGTCCGCGAGCGCTGATTTCAGCAACTCTCAGTGGGCTTCGGTGGATACCCGCACCGGTCGCTACCTCGCCACCCTGCCTGCTGGAGTGAGCACAGCGTTTGTGCGCGTGCACCGCAATGGAACGCTGTCCAAGGTGAGCCAGTCTGGCACTGGTGGCGAAGCAGATGCTCGCCTGCTGGGCACTGGTGGCCGAGGCGGTAGCCTGGGCCTGGGCTTGGTGCTCTGCATGTTGCTGCTGGGCTGTCGCCGTCAGCTGCGCTAACGCTGTCACACCAAGAAAAAGCCGGCCCATCAGGCCGGCTTTTTTATGCATGTCAGAGAACTGAAGAATACTGACGCATAAAAAAAGCCCTCTCCAAAGGAGAGGGCTTTGATTTGATACTGGTGCCGGTGAAGAGATTTGAACTCCCGACCCACGCATTACGAATGCGTTGCTCTACCGACTGAGCTACACCGGCCAAGCCCGCAATTATAGCGGCAGCAACCAGCGAAACTCAACGCACCGTGGTGCGTAGAGCTAATTGCGCCAGCAATCTTCCACGTCGGCACTGCCCCTAACACCGCGCGCGCCAGAGCGGGTCAACGTTAGGGCGCCACAATCATCTTTTTTTGCCTGCACACCTTTGGGCGTGGCGACCACGGTGAACCCACGTGCATCGGCATTTTCAATACTTAGCAAGTAGTGAGTTTCGTCGCCATCCACTGGAGACTTGCCGGGGTGGATCTCGTCTGCGTCCACTCCAGTGAAGGTTCGATTGGTCACGTGATAACGCTCTAGCGCGTTGGCTAAGCCCATGAGCGCCCCCTGGGCGTCACCGCGTCGCACATTCACCACATGATCCTGGTAAGCCGGCACAGCCACCGCCATCACGATGCCGGCAATGGTCACCACAATCATGAGCTCAATCAAACTGAACCCGGTCTGGAAGCGACGCTTAGTGCGAATTAGTTGTTCCATGGCTCAACCTCCTCCCAGAAGGTCTTCTCGGCGCGGACCTGGGTCGGCAACTCAAAGCTTTCAGGCCCCACAAAAACGATGGGGTTCACGGGCTGTTCTCCAGAATCAGGGAACAAAATCACCGGGTTGGGCGGAATACCGCCGTGCGCCAGCTCCTTGTCCCGATCCCCCGTGGTCAGATCGCCGCCGGAGTCATTGAGGTCTGCAGCGGCCGTAAGGCCAATCACATCCATAAAGTACAGCCTGGAAATGCCCTCCCCGGCAGTACACACGTTGGCATTGGCTGATGGTGGCTGGAAGCTGCCGAACAATACGCGATTGTCGAAGGTGCGCGATACCGTCAGTACCTTTTCGCCGGCTCGCATATCAATATAGGCTCCACGCTTTGAGAACAGTTCCTGGATCGCCGCCTCGCGCTCACTGTTGCTCGCACTTTGCAGATCATTCGCCGTGGCGTCATATAACTGCGCGTCCGGATCATCGATAACCCCCTTGCTAAAGAAGCTGCGGCCAGCAACCGTAGTATCTGGATCGAACAGCACATAGAACCGATCTTGGGTGGATGTCTCCAGAGGCCCGGCCCTAAAGCCGCTACCAATCGACACCGTCAACAAAGGCTCTACTGTGCCGGGCTGCACAAAGGCCACGTCTGGCTGATTGTAGAAGCGGCGATTGCCCACAATAGAGTTATCCTCGCCTAAGTCGGCCATAAGTCCACCCGTGGCAAAGTTGCCAGCACCCGAATTGCCGGGGTTGACGTCAAAGCGGAACAACTTGGCGTTGGTGTCGGCAATGTAGAAGCGGTCCATGAGGCCGTCGTCGTCTAAGTCGATGGCGGCTGGCGCAGCTGGCACGCTGGCTTGCATGTCGGCAACGGCCAAGCTTGGACCAAACTCAGGATTACCGGCGGACCATAGCAGTGCTCCATCACTGGCGCGGACCAGGAAAACGCCGCGCCCGACGGCATCGCTGCGCCGGACAGAGTTGCGCGCATCCTGGTTTTCGTCATATCCGGCACCGAAGAGCAAGGCGGTTTCCACGGCTCCACCAAACTGCACGCGGACGGGAATCGGTGTGGACCAGGTTTGACCTAACTCGTCAAAGCCCGGTGTAGAGCCTCCTTTGATCTGCCACAGCACGCGTGGTGCATCTCGGTTGCTCACATCCAAGGCATAGTAGCTAGTACCGCCACGGCGCATACCCGCCACAACGGTGATTTTCCGTGATGGTGTATTCGGGCTCTCGACTACGGCGACCAAGGGGCCGTCCATGCCGTAGGGACGACTGGCCCAGGTGCCTGTGTTCTCCTGCAGTGTGGTGAGGTTGGGCAGCAGCTCTTTGGGAATAAAGGAGAAGATCTCGCTGCCATCACGCCCGTCGATGGCATGAATAAAGCCTTCGTTGGTCCCCATGTAAATCGTGATATCCGGGTTGATCTGATCCTCGGAATACGTCACCAAGACAGGCTCAGAATGTAGAGGATCACCAATGACATGGCGCAGATCGGTGTCGTCTCCGTCAGCGTCATCATCATTCACATCAATACCGCGGGCCCAATTCAGCACTTCGGCCCGGCGCTCGTCTGGCTCACCCACTAAATCCAGAACCTCTTTGCTAATGGCGTCGTTACCAACGTCTACGGCATTGCCACTCGCTGTGAGGTTGCTGCCAGAAATATTGGTGTACAACCGGCGCTGACCGGGGGCGACGATTTCCGCCTCGGCGCCACCTTTATCAATATTTCCGCCGTCGGCCTGTCCACTGTCGTTCCAGAAACTAAACGCACTGTCGAAAAAGAAGCCAGTGTTGGGATCTACAGCCGCATTCTCGTTCTTGTCCACAATTTGGCCGGGGTTGGCCCGCAAACGGAAACGTTTGAGGTTGCCTTGCCAGTGTGGGTCCACGTCCGGACGGAACAAGGCAAAGTAAAGCTGATCGAGGTGTGACAATCGATTGTAGGTATTGATGGTCACAGCCGGCGCCACAAAGGTGGTGTTCTTATCCAAAATTTCGGCAATGATTTCCCGGAAACGTTCTGCCAAATCTTCGGCATTGGAGGCCGGGCTGAAGGTGCCGTTGCCTGCGGCGGCAATCTCTTCTAAGTATTCTCGGGTGTTGAAGTTGGCAAAACCGATGGTATAGGTGTTCACCGACTGCAGGCCTTCCAATCCGGAGGCTTGATCGCCTGTGGCCAGGAAGCGGGCTAGCTCCGGTGCACAGTCACTGCCCGAACAGGTGCCGCCCGCCAAACGGCGTACCAATTGCCGATTGGTGTCGTTGTTGGGAAAGCCATCGGTCAACAAAACGATGTTATTGCTAGAGCACTCATCAACGATTGGCGAGATGTACTGCGGGTTACCCGATATCGATTGGAATCGGCAGTCCGAGTCGTTGGGGTCCTGAGGATTACAACCATCTGGATCTTCCTGCTGGCCGCCGGTGTAGGTTGCGCAGTGGCTTACACGCATATACCGGCCGCTGCTGGTGATGTCGTCTTGGCCGCCGCTAGTTCCATCGCCGTTACTATTGTCGTTCAGGAACTGGCCACTACCGCGAGTGCGTCCGAAGAAAACCTCATCGCCACGGTAGTAATGTGCAGCCTCCGTCAGTACCTCGGTCACCGGCGTGAAACCCGTGGCCGTGAGGTCGTTGACCAATTCTTTCAGACGAGTGCGGACCGTCTTAATCTCCAGCGTGCCTTGTGCCCGGTACCGCAAACGGGGCGCCTTGGAGTTAGATCCGTCCACAGAGAACGCGCGCCGAGTGCCTGAACCCTCGATGAAAAACACCACCGAGTTACCAGGCTGCCAATCCGGTCGGTTAACAACGGCCTGAAGTAAGGCGGAGATATCTGGGCTGTCGTAAGTCCCATTCCGGTTGGTCCAATTCTCCGGATTCCAACTGACGCTCCCTGGCGCGCGTCCGGCATATCGATCGCTGATCGAATCGCGCGAGCTGCTAAACCCAGACGCGTCCCCAGTGTTCTCCGCCGTAATACGCAAACTGGAGTTGCCACTGGAGCGGTTCTTCGCCGTGAATGTCAGCACGGCTTCAGAGACCGTCCCGCCTTGTGGAATCTGGATATCGTTGAAGCGCAGCCCCACTAGCTGCTCGCGGCGGCCATCCCGGCCTAGTTCCAAGTCATTACTCGACAGCAGGACCTGGCCGTTATTCAATCTTTCCTCAGCATCATCGGCGCGCACATCGACTGCGGTCACCGCCTCGGTCAGGCTACAGCCGTTGGCTGATCCCGGTAAGAAACGGTTGTAGCCAATCCTCAAGGTAGGCGCGACATCGGAATTGGTGAGGCCAGCCAAAAATTGCCGCACACTGGATGTGTCGCCGCGCGGCCGTAAGACCAAGGTCAATGCATTGCTGCCGCACCAATCAGAACGACTGACCACCTCTTGAATAACCGGCGCAAGGTCTGGCGTCGTCTGCGATGTTCCACCGCCGGTGACACCTAATATTTCGGTAAACGGGTCTAACCAATCACCGACTTCGTCTGCAGGCCAAATCACCTCCTCCGTGGTGAGGTCACGCGACAAAATATTGGTCCCTGAAGTGAGGACCGCAGAATCGCCCGCATCCTCAGCTTGGATGCTAAAGGTTGCGGTACCCGCATTGATGGCTCCTGGCATCAGCTCCAATACGGCATTTTCAATGGTTGCCCCTTGAGGAATGGCGATATTGGGAAAGCGCAAGGCAACCGTCATGTTTGCTAAGTCGTCATCCCCCAGCCCCACTAGACTAAGCACGCCTTGCCCACGGCCCATGCTGAGAGTCTCGACATTGGCTTGCGATGTAAAAGTGCCGAGCAGGTTTAAAACATTGAGCCGCACATCCTGCAGGTTATTGGTCGCCAGATTTGTGGTGTAGAGAATGTTGCCGTCTACACCCTCCAAAGCGCAGCTGGCTTCGATGGCCTCGGCGTTGGAGTCAATGGGCGCAACGGGAAACAGCACCGGCCCGCCCTCATCATCCGACAAGCGCATCAACCCCACATTCGCATTTTGGTTGATTTCGTCCAGAACCAAATTCAGGGCTTCTTTGACGCGCTCTAGGCGAGTCTCGCCGGTACCGTCGGTGCTGCCCATGGAGCCCGAGGTATCCATGATGAACAGGATGTTAGGTCGGGCTGTTTCGGTGGTGAGATTGTCGACCTGAGGAAAAAACACCTCCGTGTCATCGGCTTGCAGGCTGAGAGTGCATGCACAAAGCGCAAGGGCTGTCAGGCGCGTAATCGACTGAGAAAAATGCTGATACATACTATGAACTCCAGCTGTTACTGCGGCGCAGCCTGACGGATACCCTGGCGGTGAAATGCTGCGGAGAGCGAGTCTTCAGGATTCAGTGCTGCACGCCCCTCGATGACGAAATAATGGAATATCAAGCCGCCGCTCCCGATGTTGATGGTTTGGCCGTCACCGCGACCTTGGCCTAAGTAGCGAATAGTGCTGCGCACATCCAAACCTTCAATCTCGCCCACTCCCCGTGTAGGCCAGGTTGGGTCTTCGACTTCAGAGGCCCGCATGGTGGTTGCCAGCAAAGGACCAGGCGCATCATCAGGCCGGGCCGACCGCCCCAAAACTTCGTTATAGGTCGACCGAATAGCACTTTCGGCGGCCGCGAAGGTAAGCGCTGCATACTCAGCATTGGTACTGATTTGCTGCTGCTGGGTGGTCATCTTGAGGGCGGACAGGGAAATCAAGGTGAGCACCAGCAACATGATGAGCCCGATGACCAGAGCAACACCTTGTTGTTGACGCAACTGAAGGGGGCGCAAAGCAATCATTGGGTACGGTTCCGAAGTTCTACAGTGGACTGAAAGACCTCGCGCAAACGTTGGTCATCAAAGGGGCCATGCATGGGTGCGTCGAGCACGGCATAGCGGCGATCACTGGCAGTGGTGCCGCGCATGGCGGCGCCCATGGCATCTTCCGACCGCAGCAGCACGGCATAGCGAATACTCACGATGTTCTCCCGCTGCAAGTTGGGGACATCACTGGCGCGCAGATATTGGTTAGGTTGACCATCGCCATCCACATCAACGCCGTACAGCAGCTGGAAATCTTCCACGCCCTCCACCACCGGCTGATTGTTGCCTGGTGTGGGTAGCCCATTCGCTCCAAGACCGACGCAGCGCAGGTTTGGTGGATTCTCGTCATCGAGAAAGAACTGGTCGCGCGCATACAGAGCGCCTTCCGCATCGACCATGCTTTGCGCACCATAATTGGTATTGTTGCCTAAGCAATTGGTATTCGAGCGATACATGACGGTGACCACATCGGGCCCGTTTCCGTTGGCGCCACCGTCGCGAGTAGCCGGCTCCCCACTGCCATCTGGGCGGAAGTCCACCGGCTGAAAATTATTGGTGGGCACGCGTTCCTGCGGGCGCCCAGCCTGACGCAGAGTACGCTCCAAGAAAAAGTCTGCGTAGCGGCCATTGTCCTGCAGCCTGGCCAGCGACTCCTGCACGGTGTAGGAGGCCTTACCTGACATAAAGACCTGAACCACTCCAAGCACTAACACCGACCCCAGCGCCATCGCAATGAGCAGTTCGGTGAGCGTTAAACCCTGCTGCGTTGACTCCCTCATGGCACCACCTGCAGCTGGACTTGACGGGTTTGCATCAATTTGTCTCCATCGCCGTCTTGGTCGGCGTTGGCATCACCATCAGACTCCAGTTCCTCCCAGCTCACGGTGACCTGATGAGCAGAGCCGGGCAAACAAGCACCACCGGCTCCAATGCAATCTACAGCCAGCGCGCCATCGGGGAGGGTGTCCTGAATTCCTCCCATGGTTTCGCCATTGGCCGCCGGGAAACCGCAGTACACGGTAAAAGCATCCCAAGCCACCAGTTCCGGAACATTACACATAGAAGCGGCGGTGCCATCGCCCATACGGTCGCAATTCAAGGGCGGCGCGGCGCAATTGATGTTGGCCGAACGAATACCGGCGTATAGGCTATTGCCACCGTTGACCTCTACATCGTTAATCGCAGAACGGTTGGCGTGCATACGCTCAACCATGTTTTCAGCCAAGCCAATAGCCTGCGTCCGCAGTAAGGCATCGCTGGCCGTGCGCACCCCAATCATTTGCAGCCCGGCGTAGCCTACAAAGCCTACGCTGAGAACCACCAGGGCCACTAGCACCTCGATTAGGCTGACCCCTCGTTGTTGGCTGTAGACCACATTGCTCTGAGGACTCGCCATTGGATTATTCACTCTGGACATGCGGTCCCTCCATCGCCATCCACGACCCGCACACGACCGACGATAGAGACAACGATCTCGCGCATACGGTTGGCATGGCGTGCTTCCCCTTTGCGGTCATCACATACGGAAAAGGTGCCGTTAAACCCTGGAGCCGTACCGATGGGAGCAAAGCGCACCATCGGGTCGAGGTTAGCGCCGGCCCCAATTTCAACTAATGCTGGCGCCGCCCCCCGCTGCTGCCACAAGGGCTCATTGGCTGCGTTAAAGGCGTTGTCACCGTTGAGGTCGCTAAACACGATCCAGCCATCCTCCCAGCGACCGTCCCCACCACAGGCTGGCGCTTGCGCCGTGGCATTCGCGCTACGACACACAATGCTCGGCGCACGCTGGCTGATAGCCATGGAGCGGGCTAAGGTCAGGCTGGATACCAACTCATTGGCAACCGTGACCAAGCGATTGTTTTGAATGAAATTCTGGAAGGACGGAACAGCCACGGTGGTGGTGATAGCCACCATGGCCATGACCACCAGAAGTTCAATCAATGTCAGGCCTTGATGCGCAGAGCGGCTGGCGGTGATCACGCAACATCACCTCGCAAGAAATGGAGCCTGCATCTTCTCGCCTGCTTGTACCTCCGCCAAGCATGTGGCGATAAACGGCAGTTATTCCTCGATAAGCGGTAGCGCTGCAGGCTCCGATGCTGCCCAGGCACTAACCTGCTCCGCCACCGCGGGGGCAATCGTCATTCCTAGTCGGTAGGCCCCGCTGGCCCAAGCCAGCCTGGACCCTGGCTCCAGCTGACCAATGAGGGGGCGCTGTCCCTGCGCGTAGCACGGGCGTAACCCCAACCATTGCCATTGCACATGACTTGGCCCGAGGTGCTCAGCAAATGACGACAGCCGCTGTTGTAGCCAGTCTTTGGCCACCTCGGTGACTTTGGCTGCATATCCCCGCTGTTCCAGGGTTGCGCCCAAGAGCACATCTCCGCTTGGCAAGGGCACCAAATACGCATCACCGTCCACGAGCATAGGACCCTGATACGGCGTCTGTGGCCGGAGATGCTGCATCTGCCCAGCCACAGGACTTAAGTCGCCTGCGTTGCGCATGGGCCAGGCTCCAGTCGCCATCACCACATGTGCCGCGCGCAGCCGACTGGAGGCCGTGAGTACCTCACCCTCATCCCTGAGCTCCAGCGCGCGCTCCGGCAGTATGTTCACTCCGGCCTCGCGCAAATTGCGACGCAAACAGCTCAATAGCTTGGGCGGGTCGATTCGCGCTGCATGCGCAACCCAAGCCCCCTCCACCGGCGCAATTTGACCGGGCCAAGACGGCGCCGCCCATTCTTCCCCCAACTCTAGCGCGTCCGGCTGCGCATCAAAGCGCAACAGCCCAGGGCGGACGAAGCCGCAGTCGGCCTGTGGGGCTTGCGTAAGGCTACTCAGAAAAGCGGGGTAAAGCGCTAAGGATTGCTGCACCCAGCGGCGGAAAGGACTATCTGCCGCCAGGGGCTCTAGGGGCCAAAGCACGCCAGCTGACGATGGCGTCGCGCTGGGGGCACCCATCGAAGCATCTACTACGCAAACGCGCAGACCGCGCTGCTGCGCTCGCCACGCCACACTCAGGCCTAGTACGCCACCGCCGATCACAATCAGATCGGCCGCTAAAGCCTGGGTCATGCAGGATCGCGCAATAGAGATGGCAGCGCAAAGGTAATGGTTTCCTCCACGCCTTCCCGTTCTTGGACGGTTTCTCCGCCAAGGGAGCGCAGGCGGTCGATCACCCGCTGCACCAAAATTTCAGGTGCCGAAGCTCCTGCCGTGACACCCACCTTATCGACGTTTTCTAGCCAACTGGGGTCGATGTCATCGGCCCCATCGATGAGGTAAGCCTGGGTGCCACAATTGCGGGCGAGTTCGGATAAGCGATTGGAGTTGCTGGAGTTTTTAGACCCCACCACCAACACCAAATCGCAATGACTTGCGAGCTCTCGCACCGCATCCTGACGGTTTTGTGTGGCGTAACAAATGTCGTCTTTGCGCGGCCCCTTGATCTGCGGAAAGTGCTGACGCAAGGCCTCAATCACCACGGCGGTGTCGTCCATAGACAGCGTGGTTTGGGTCACATAGGCCATGTGCTCGGGGCGCTGAGGTTGCAGCTTGGCCACGTCTTCCGGGCTTTCTACGAGATGGATGCGCCCCCCAAAGCTGTTATCAAACTGGCCCATGGTGCCTTCAACCTCGGGATGTCCGGCATGTCCAATCAGGACCACGTCCCGGCCCTCACGGGCATAACGCACCACTTCCACATGCACTTTAGTGACCAGCGGGCAGGTCGCGTCAATCACGGTGCAACCTCGTTCGCGCGCCTGCTCCCGCACGGCCTGACTCACGCCATGCGCGGAAAAAATGCAGATAGCGCCAGCGGGGATGTCGGCCACCTCTTCCACAAAAATGGCGCCCTTAGCTTTGAGGCCATCGACCACAAAGCGGTTATGCACCACTTCATGGCGTACATATACGGGTGGCGGCAACCGGTCTAAAGCGCGCTCCACGATTTCAATGGCGCGATCAACACCAGCGCAAAAACCGCGCGGATTTGCGAGCAAAATCTTCATACACGCGACCCCTGGCTACCACGTCGCCATTCCAGCAGCATGTCTACGACCAGGAAAAAGGCTCCAACTGAGATGGCCATATCGGCCACATTGAAGGCGGCAAAATGCCAATCGCCAATGTAGAAATCGATGAAGTCAACCACGTAGCCGTGCCGCACACGATCGATCACATTGCCCAAAGCACCGCCGATGATGAGGCAGAACGCCAATGCCACCAAGCGCTGACCAAAAGCGTTCCGACGCAGCCACACCATCATTCCCAAGGATACGGCCACCGCCAAGCTGACGAAAAACCAGGGTGGCAAGTTGGCAAAGGAGGAAAATGCGGCTCCGGTATTGCGCAAATGCGTGATATTGAGAAATGGCAACACCGGGATGCGCTCGTACCAATCCACCCCCAGATGCACCCACTGTTTGGTGACCTGATCCACAATCAGAATCACTAAGGAGAGCCATAAGCCGTAAACGTTGGAGAGACTGCGCACGCGATCAGGATTCAGCTGAGTGGGTTTGATGCCAGTGACGCGCCTGCTCCACATCCTGATGGATTTGAGCCTTGAGCGCGTCTAGCCCGGAAAAGCTCTGTTCGGCGCGTAGGTACGCGCCAAAGGTCACTTCGACCCTGGAATTGTACAGGTCACGGCCATCCCTCAGCAGGTGGACCTCTAGCAAGGGCGCTGCCCCGTCCACTGTGGGCCTACAACCGAAGTTCGCAATGGCAGGGGTACCATTCAACCACGCGCAATAGACCCCCCAACGCAAAGGCACCTCAAACCGAGTCACCACATTGGCCGTAGGTGTTCCTAACTGAGTCCCCAACTGGGCCCCGCGAACCACACGACCACGCACCGCGTAAGGGCGCCCCAATAAGCGATGAGCCAACAGAGCGTCTCCTTGGGCAAGCACAGAGCGAATTCGAGTGCTACTCACTCGATCGCCTTCAAGGCTAAAGGTCGGGGCACGCTCAAGGGCAAATGCCCCAGTCTCCGCATAGCGTGATAACAGCGCGAAATCTCCACGCCGCCCCTTACCAAAGCGCCAATCATCGCCAATTACCAAAGCTCTGGCCTTGAGGTCGGCACAGATCAAACGCTGCACGAAACTGTCCGCGTCGGTCGCTGCCAGGCGAGCATCAAAGGGCAAAACCACGACTTGCTCCGCTCCGACGTCCCGCAATGCCTGAAGCTTTTGCGCCAAGCTGTACAAGCGAGGCGGAGCCTGACGAGGACCGAAGTATTCGCGTGGCAGAGGCTCAAAAGTCACCACAGTCGAACGCAAATTGCGTTGCGCCGCCAGCACTGAAACCCGTTGTATCAGCTGTTGGTGCCCCCGATGGACGCCATCGAAATTCCCCAAGGTCAGCGCGGTTGGCTGTATATCCTCACGTAGGCGTCTCCACCCGGCAAACACCCGCATTACAAGGCCTCCCGGCTACGCAGATGATGCAGGCGCAAACCCAGCAGCAAACTCAACATCGCATAACTCAATAATCCCACAAGAATGAGCCCGGATAACCACAGCACCCGCGTCCACAGGCCCGTCTGCCACCAAAACTCTGACCCGGGTAGCGACGCCCACAGCAGCACCCCCATTCCCGCTCCCGCGACTAGCGGACGCCAAATCATAGCCCCGTGCACACTGGCTTTGAGACCTGCAGGCAGCTTACGCCACAACATCGTCGCATTCAGACAAGCCGCCACGGAGGTCCCCAGCGCCAACAACACATGCGCGTGCTCCCATTGATTGCGCAGCGCCCAGAGCACGGCCACCACGTTGAAAAGCATGCCAACGCTCAAAGCGATAATTCCAATACGCACCGGTGTTCGCGTGTCCTGGCGTGACGAATATGCGGGAAAAAGAACCTTCACCCCGCTAAAGCCCAACAGACCCAGGGCATAAGCGCGCAGTGCCGCCGAAGTCATGTGTGCATCGACTGCCGAAAACTCTCCATAGGCAAATAGTCCTACAACTAAGACCTCGGCCAGTACCGCCAAGGCAATCGCTGCAGGAACCACGATGAGAGCACTCCACTGCACGGCCCAGGCCAAGTGGCGCGCCGCCAGCGCATGGTTCTGCTGAGCATGGGCCCGCGCCAATCCGGGCAAGAGCACGGTGCTAATGGCAATGGCGAACACGCCTAAGGGAAGCTCCATCAGCCGATCTGCGTAGTACAGCCAACTCACGCTGCCAACGGCCAGTATCGAGGCGAGGATGCTGTCCAACAAAAGTGCCAACTGCGCAACACTGGACGCAAAAACGATCGGGGCCATCAAGCGCAAAATACGCCGAACCTTAGCATCGCGAGGACGCCATTGCGGCCAGGCCAGCAAGCCCATGCGATGAAGTGGTAGGGCTACCAGAATGAGCTGCGCCGCCCCAGCCGAAAACACGCCCCAAGCCAAAGCCATGATGGGCCGCTCCCAGGCGTATACCCCCCAGGCACCAAAGCCGATCAAACAAATGTTCAGCGCCACTGGTGCTAATGCTGGCCAAGCAAAGCGCTCCCAGGTCTGCAATACCGCGGACGCCAAGGCCACAAGCGAAATGAAGAGCAGATAAGGAAAGGTCAGCCGAAGTAACTCTGCCGCTAACTCCGCGCGCCCATCCTCAGCAGCAAACCCCGGCGCAAAGACGGCTATGACCCAGGGCGCAGCTGCGACCGCGAATATGCTGAGCACGGCGAGCACAGTGGCCAATAAGCCCAAGCTCCGCGCCACCAAACTGCGCACGCCCTCAGTTCCCTCCTCTTGCCGGGTCTGCGCCAGCACCGGTACGAAGGCTTGCGAAAAGGCCCCTTCGGCAAAGAGCCTGCGCAGGAAGTTGGGGATCTTGAACGCCACCAGGAAGGCATCCATAGCCGGTCCTGCACCGAACCACACCGCTAGCATCACATCACGGACAAAACCTAAAATCCGCGACAGCAAGGTGGCGGCACTGACAACAACAGTGGAACGAAGAAGGCTTTGGCGCACGAATATCCCGAGCGGAGTTTTACAGACATCTTGACACGTTCTAATTATCCCCTAGAATTCGAAGGCTTCATGAATGATTCGGATGCCTAACCCGTGGCAAATTCTCCCCAAGCTAAAAAACGTGCCCGTCAGGCCGAAGACCGTCGCCAACGCAACTCTGCGCAGCGGTCTCGCTACCGGACTTTGATCAAAACTGTGCGCGCCGCCCTGAATTCAGGCGACAAGGCCGCAGCGCAGGATGCATTTGCCAAGTGCGAGCCCGTTCTTGACCGTTACGCTAGTCGTGGTCTGGTGCACAAAAACTTCGCATCGCGCACCAAGAGCCGTTTACGCGCAGCGATTAAAGCCCTGGGCTAAACCGCGCGTAATACGCCACAGATTAAAAAAGGCCGCTGTTTGCGGCCTTTTTTTTGGCTGTCTACTTTGCGGGAAGTGCACCACGCCAAGCAGACCAGCCGAGATCTCGCCTGTACACACTCTCGCCAAGCGCTCGTTAGCACTGCAAAGAGACACAGCCGCGCTAAGACGCACTCAGCGCAGATCATGAGGATGGGCCGGCTGCAATAACACTGGTAGTAGCGACCTCAGCCTTACGCGCTAGACGTTCAGTACAGATCACCCCGCGAGCTGTAGACTTCTAGCCTAAATCGCCACCAGAAATGAGTAGGTTGTCGCGGTGAATAACCTCAGCATCGCCTTCACGGCCCAGTCGCGCTTCGATCTCATGACCCTTGGCACCGCATAAGCGCAGCATATCGGCGGCGGCATAATTGATAAGCCCGCGCGCCACCTCATGACCTTCTGGATCCAAGCAGCGCACCAAGTCCCCGGACAAGAACTCACCGCGCACATCTACGACACCAACAGGAAGCAAGCTAGCCTCGCCGGTACTCAACACCTTAGCCGCACCAGCATCGATGATGACATCGCCCTCGACGTGCAAGGCTGTACCCAACCAGCGCCGACGTGCGTTCCACACACCGTCACCGGTGGGCGCCAAAAGCTCCGTTCCTGGAACCACGCCGTCCACCAATCCTGGCAAAAGATTCGGTTGGCGCCCATGCACAATCCAGGTGTTGACCCCACTCCGGGCCGAGCGCCGCGCCGCATCCAGCTTGGTGCGCATACCGCCCTGCCCCAGTTTGCCGCCGTCGCCGGCCATCGCATCCAGGCGGGCGTCGCCAGCATCAGCGCGGGTAATGCGGCGTGCAGCCGGGTCTTTGCGCGGATCCGCAGTGAGCAAACCCCATTGATCTGTGGCTAATACCAAACGCTGGGCGCCCGCAAGGTCGGCAACCATGGCCGCAAGGCGATCGTTGTCTCCAAACTTGATTTCGTCCGTACATACCGAGTCATTTTCGTTAATGATCGGTATCACTCCATACTCGACCAGGCGGCGAACCATGGCGCGCAAATTCAAATAGCGCTCACGCAGCCGGGCATCGTCGTGGCTGAGCAGAATTTGCGCGACGCGCAGACCATTGTCTCGCAGAGCCTGAGACCAAGCTTGCATCACCAGAGGCTGGCCCACGGCAGCGGCGCCTTGCAGCTCTTCCAGCTCCTCTGGTCGCCCATCCATTTGCAAAGCCTGCAAGCCGGCGGCGACCGCACCCGAGCTCACCACCACAGCACCTATGCCACGCGAGTGGAGCTGAGAGATTTGTGCCGCCATTTGCGCGATCCAATCGCGATCTAAACAACGTCCATGTTGGGTAATCAGCGATGAGCCGAGTTTAATCACCCATAATTCGTTCATATGCTCTCCTTATGAGGCTTAAGCCTCGCGCGGATCCCCGGTATGCGGGGGCTCTGGCGCGGGCGCGTCCGGATCTGGCGCGGCGTCTTCGGCGCGGAGGTCTTGCAGCCAACTCGCAATATGATTGAGCAAGTCAGGCACGCCTTCTCGCGTTGCAGCTGATATTGTAAAGACCCGCTGCGCCAGTGTCTGAGCCAACGCCAAGGCTTGGGCACGATCTGACTCATTCAGCACGTCGATTTTGTTGAGCACCAGCCAGCGCGGACGGCCTTTCAGCAAGCCCGAGTCGAATTGTGCCAATTCCGCCTCAATGGTCCGGATCTGTTCTTGAATATCCGGAACTCCAGGCTCATTGGATGCATCCACCAGGTGCAATAAGACGCGGGTCCTGGACAAATGCCGCAAAAACTGTACCCCCAGCCCAGCACCCTGGGCTGCCCCCTCGATCAAGCCGGGAATATCAACGATGGAGTACCCAGCCCGATCAGGAAAATCGACAATACCTAGCTGCGGATGCAAGGTGGTGAAGGGGTAGTTCGCAATCTTAGGCCGGGCAGCAGATGCGGCAGCTAGAAAGGTACTTTTCCCCGCATTGGGCAAACCCAAGAGCCCAACGTCGGCGAGCAATTTCAGCTCCAAACGCAATTTACGCTGGTCTCCGGGTGTGCCCGGAGAGCTCTGCCGTGGAGCCCGGTTGGTACTGCTTTTATAGCGCGCGTTACCAATACCGTGAAATCCCCCTTGGGCCACCTTCAAACGCTGACCATGGCTTAACACTTCGCCAATGAGCTCATCCGAAGCATGGTCGTAAACCAAGGTGCCACAAGGGACTTCCACCACACAGTCCGCGCCCTTGGGGCCGGTCTTGTTGCGCCCCGATCCCGGCCGGCCGTTACCCGCTGCAAAGCGCCGCTGAACGCGAAATTCCGACAGGGTCGCCAGGCCCTCTAGACCTTCTAGCCATACGCTACCCCCGTCTCCACCATCACCGCCGTCAGGACCACCACGAGGGATGTACTTTTCGCGGCGAAAGCTGACCGCCCCGGCACCGCCGTTGCCAGCTTGGACCGAGATTATGGCTTCATCGACAAATTTCATGGTTCAGGCGCATAAAAAAGCCCCGCCCTGGGGCGAGGCTTTAGTGTCAAGGTTCGCAGCTGATTATTCAGCGGCGGGAACAATAGCGATGGTTTTGCGCTTTTGGGCGCCCTTGATTTGAAACTCGACCCGCCCATCAACTTTGGCGTAGATGGTGTGGTCGGTTCCCATACCAGCGTTGCTGCCAGGGCGGAAACGGGTCCCACGTTGGCGCACGATGATGCTGCCAGCCGTGACCATTTCGCCGCCGAAGCGCTTAACGCCTAGTCGTTTGGATTCTGAATCGCGGCCGTTACGAGTACTACCGCCTGCCTTTTTATGTGCCATGAGTGTTTAACCTCCTGAAGCTTAGGCGCTGATGTCAGTGATACGGACCTGGGTGTACATCTGGCGATGACCCTGCTTCCGACGGTACTTTTGACGCCGCTTAAATTTGATAATGGTGACCTTATCGCCCTTGCCGTGCTCCTGCACTTCAGCGGTCACTTTGCCACCCTCAACCACAGGTGATCCAATCTTGGGCGTATCGCCTCCGATCATCAGCACGCGGTCAAAGGTCACACTGGAGCCAGCTTCGGCCGGCAGGCGCTCAATTTTGAGAATATCGCCGGGAGACACGCGGTACTGCTTGCCCCCGGTTTCAATGACGGCATACATCGTCACAATCCCGTGGTAGTTCTTTAACGAAGCCGCGCATTATCCTCTGCAATTCAGGAGTTCGTCAAGGGACCACGCCAGAACTCTTGCTCACCTGCTACGCTTATCCTCGCTCAATTTTGCCGGACACGATGGTGGCATTGGATTTCCTAGCGCCAGTACAGGCCGATATGGCCGCATTGGACGCATTTATTGTGGACAACCTGAACAGCGACGTGGTGATCATCGAACAGATGGGACGCCATATTGTCGGTAGCGGCGGCAAGCGCCTACGTCCCGCCATCACCTTGCTGACTGGGCGCGCCATCGCCCCCGATGCCCCAGCGCAGACCACAATGGCTGCGGTCGTGGAATTCATTCACACCGCCACCTTATTGCATGATGATGTGGTGGATAACTCTGGCATGCGGCGCGGGCAACAAACCGCAAATGCCTTGTGGGGTAACGCTGCCAGCGTACTCACCGGCGATTTTTTGTACTCCCGAGCCTTCGAGCTCATGGTCACGCTGAACCACATGGGTGTGCTCCAAATTCTTGCCCGCACGACCAATCGCATCGCCGAGGGCGAAGTGATGCAGCTGATGCTGTCGCATCAGGCCGACATTACAGAGCAAACTTATTTAGAGGTCTGCCGCCGAAAAACCGCAGTTTTGTTCGAAGCTGCGGTGGAATGTGCCAGCCTCCTAGCTGGCGCAAGTGCCGAACAGGCCAGGCGCTATGCAGAGTACGGCGACCAGCTCGGGCTTGCCTTTCAGCTTGCCGACGACAGTCTGGATTACACCGCCAGCGCTGGCGAAATGGGTAAAGACCCCGGCGACGATTTAGCCGAAGGCAAATATACATTGCCGCTCATTCATGCTCTGCGCGAACTGCCAGAGAAACGCCGCGATACGCTCATAGCCAGCATTGAAAAGCAGGGGCGCGAGGCTTGGGCCGAGGCCCAAGCGGCCATTGCCGAGACCGGAGGCATCGCCTATACTGCGCGCCGCGCTGAAGAGGCGGCTTCCCGCGCCGCCCAAATTGCCGAGGGCTTTCCTCAAGGCGCTGCGCGCGAAGCTTTGATCGAGCTTGCCCATTTCGCGGCGCGCCGCAAAGCTTAAACCGGCGACATTGCCTTAGGAATTACGTCGGGGTGTAGCTCAGCCTGGTAGAGCGCCATCTTCGGGAGGTGGAAGTCGTAGGTTCAAATCCTGTCACCCCGACCATTCCTACACCTGCAGCGTATCCCACCGGGCTTCGTACTCAGGCATTATTGCTCCCCAAGCGAGCGCAGCTGAAGCGCCGCCGTTCATATCGATTTTTGTCTTTAGTACTCGGGAGGCAACCCTTGAGCATTCGTCTTTTGACCGCCACGGTATTGGCGGCGGGCAGCTTAGCTGTGACCGCATCCGACCATGGTTTAGATTTCAACAATCTCACGCTGCAATACACCTATTCTGAAAGCGACCAAGCTGATGGCGACGGTTTTGGCGCCGAACTGTTCTACAACGTCTGGGACAATGTGTATCTGCAGACCGCCTACTCGTCACGCGAGCTTGAGAATGATGCGGGCGCCACTGCGGAGATCGACTTTCTGAGCTTTGGCGCTGGCTACGCTTACCCCTTGGTAGAGTCCGGAAAGTACCAAGTCTTTGGCGGACTCAGTTACGAAATGCTTGATTTAGGCGGCCGCGGAGCTAGCGGCAGCCAAAACCCTGACTCGGACAACAATGACGATGGCGATGATGGCGGCGGTGGCTTCGACCCCATCGGAGCGATCTGCGAGGTCATCATTGTGTGTCCAGGCGCGCAAACCAAAGCCTTTAATGCAAATGGCACCGGCGACACCTCAGGCTTTGGCGCCCATGTTGGCCTCCGTGGCGAGGTTTACACCAACTTGGAGCTTGCCGCTCGTTACCAATACCGTGCCTTCGATGATGAGTTCCCCGGCACTGGTGATGACGCCGAGCAAATTTTGGGACTGAACGTGGCTTACCGCTTCGGCCAATGGGCTGCCGTGTTGAATTACGACAACTACAACACCTTGGAGTTAGACGAAATCTACGCCGGTATTCGCTACGATTTCGCCAAGGAGTAACTTGCTCGATAAGCCTCATGGTTGCAGAGTGCCCAGCGCACTCTGCTTCATGACGCACAATAGAGCTTAGTCACACGGCCCTACGGGGCCGTGCTTGTTTATGGCGCTGGGGAACTTTGGCCGCCTCCGCCCATCCATAGTCGCTATATTGGCGGGCTTGCCTGCTCATGCATTTGTACACGCTTAGGATCTTATGTCGGTTCGCAACGCCTTTCAGACGCTAGACAACCACCTCCAATCCCACATCCTCGGGCAAGCCAATCTGGTGCAGCGCCTGCTGATTGCCCTGCTGGCCGATGGGCATCTTCTCGTGGAAGGCGCCCCTGGACTGGCCAAAACCACGGCGATTAAAGCCCTGGCCTCTGGCCTGGAGGCGGATTTCCATCGTTTGCAGTTCACCCCAGATCTGCTGCCCGGAGATCTCATCGGCACCGATGTTTACCGACCCGACGAAGGCAATTTCCAGTTCGTTCGCGGGCCACTCTTTCATAACCTGCTACTGGCAGATGAAATCAACCGGGCACCCGCCAAAGTGCAGTCCGCACTGCTGGAAGCCATGGCCGAACGACAGATCACTGTTGGTCAAACGACCCATCAGTTACCCACGCCCTTTTTCGTGATGGCCACCCAAAACCCTCTGGAGCAGGAAGGCACCTATCCACTGCCTGAGGCGCAGATGGACCGATTCTTGATGAAAGTGCGTGTGGATTACCCTGATGCCGCCAGCGAACGCGCCATTTTGCGTCTGGCTCGCAATGAGGCCAAACACAGCGTAGCGGCCGCCCCGCCGCAGCTGTCTTCGGCGCAAATCGAACAAGCCCGCCAGGAGATCCTGGAGCTCCATCTTGCCGATGCCGTCGAAGACTATATTGTCGAGTTGATACTGAGCACACGTAGTCCTGAGCGCTACGGAGCCGACTTAGGCAACTACATCGCGCATGGCGGCAGCCCGCGCGCAAGTATTGCCCTGGAGCGCTGTGCCCGCGCCCATGCCTGGCTCCACGGCCGCGATCATGTTGCCCCCGATGACGTCCAGGCTATTGCTCCCGACGTTCTGCGCCACAGGCTCATCCTGCACTATGAAGCTGAGGCTGAAGGCCTGGACAGTGATGCCGTCATAGCCCGCTTATTGCAAGTCGTTCCCGTCGCCTAACACCCATGTCGCCCACGGCCTGCGACATTCAAGAACTATTAGCGCTGCAGTACCCGGCGCGGCGTTTTGCCTTGCGCCGCTTGGGCCTGCGTCCGCTACCGGCCACCCCTGGCAACGTGCCCAGGCTGCGCGGGCGCGGGATGACCTTTGACGAACACCGCAGTTATCAGCCCGGAGACGAGCCCCGCTTCATCGACTGGCGGGTGACGGCCCGAACGGGCGAAATGCATGTGAAGCTGTTCAAAGAAGAGCATGAGCAGCCTGTTCATCTCATCTTAGACCGACGTAGCAGTATGCAGTTTGGCTCGCAGCGCCAGTTCAAGTCGGTACTTGCCACGCAGGCGCTCAGCCTGCTGGGTTGGACTGCGGCACATAGCCGAGAACGCCTAGGCGGCATTGTTTGGGATGAGGCTCTACACGACTGCAAACCTCGGCTCGGGGCTCCAGGACTACTGCCATGGCTGCGTCATGCAACCGCGGCGCGGTCTACGCGCGCACCCGATGCCAGCACCAGCTGGTCGCAGCTCGCTCAACATGCTCGGCGCAGCCTGGGACCCGGTGCCATTGTCATCATCGCCAGCGATTTTCGCGGCCTGGATCAGGACGGCATTCGTAGCTGGTCTGAGGCCATGCGCGCTCACCAGCTCATTTTGCTGCCCATCACAGACCCGCTGGAGACCTCGCCGCCCCCCCAGGGCCAGTTTCCTCTGCAGTATGGCGACGAGGTTGTGTGGCTAGACTTTGCTCAAGATGGTGTGGCGTGGCGGGCCCACTACGCGCAGCAGCAAACTGCCTGGGAAAACTTAGCCCGTTCGGCCAGAGCCCTGGTTCTGCCACTGAGCACCGAACACACCGCCCTGGCGCAACTCGCTCCCCATTTGGTGGCCAGCCCATGACGCAGGAGCCAAACGCGTGGATGGAAGCGCTCTACGGGCCGATGACGCCAGAGCTACCCAGCGCCTGGCCGCCCTCCATCGCCGCCTGGGCCGTATTGGTGGCTTTATTTGTCATTTTTACACTTGGCCTATGGTGGCTGCGGCGCAGTTGGCAACGCCAAGCGTGGCGGCGTGAGGCCTTGCGGCATTGGCAGCAATGCCGCAATGCTGACGATGTCGCCGGATTGTCTAGTCTGCTGCGCCGCGTGGCGCGTTACCGCCTTGGGCCTCAAGTCGCCAGCCTCGGCGACGCTGCCTTTGCCGAGCACTTACAGACCTTAGATCAAGCCACCGCCCAACGGCTGAGCAGTGCTGGGCACCGACCAGATGTACAGCTAGACCAGACCGACTGGCAGGCCGCCAAGCGATGGATTCGCCAATGTTGAGCACTACGCTTTGGCAAGAACTCAGTTGGGTTTGGCCCTGGCTCGCGCTGCTCTGGCCGGCGCCTTGGCTGCTGCGTCGTTTACTAAACTCTGCCGCACCTAGCGATCAGCCGGTGTCCGCCTTGCGCCTGCCAGGGCTTCCGTCGGATCTTGGTGCGGCGCGCACGACGGACTCACAGCCCACACCCTGGTTACTCTGGCTGTGTTGGAGCCTCGTCGTTGTGGCCCTCATGCGGCCGGTCCTTCCCGCCGATCCCATCCGCCTACCGGCGGAAGGCCGAGACTTAATGCTTGCTGTGGACCTGTCTGGCTCGATGAACGAGCAAGATGTGATCTGGGACGGCGCCGTGCGCACACGCTTGCAGGCCGTACAGGCCGCCGCAGGTGAGTTTTTGCGCAGCCGGCGCGGTGACCGCATTGGTTTGGTTCTGTTTGGCGAAACCGCCCATTTGTATACGCCTCTCTCCCTGGACACGCCCACCGCCGCAGACATGCTGCGTGAGGCTGAAGTCGGACTGGCCGGTGAAAAAACCGCTATTGGCGACGCACTCGCTGTTGCCACCGAGCATTTACTGGATGCGAGTCAAGCCGACGAAAGAGTCATTGTTTTGCTCACCGATGGCGAAAACAACGCCGGCCAACTCACGCCAGAACAGGCCGCACAACTCGCCGCCGACGCCGGTATTCGCATTCACACTATCGGCCTATCTGGCGATCAACCACGCGGCCGGGGGCTGTTTGGTCGCCTGCTGGGAAGTGGACTGGATCGGGAACAGTTGCAAAGGCTGGCCACCATTGGCGGAGGAATAAGCTTGGTGGCGCAAGGGGGCGATTCCTTGGCGGAGGTTTACGCGCAGCTTAATCGCATCGAACCTCAGGCCATTGCCGAAGAGTATCGCCTACCCCCACGCGAGTTTTTCTGGTGGCCATTGGTAGCCGCACTGCTATTTGCAGTGTTGCAACTACTGCGCGAGGTTCACCGAGGATGATGTGGCCAGCAGATGTCACTCTGCTCCGCCCGGCAGCGCTGTGGCTATTGGCGGCAACACCGGCCTTGTTGTGGCTGCTGCGCACACGCCGGCGGCGGCGCCAAAGCAGCCCCTGGGACGCCGTGATTGCTCCTGAACTACGCGCCGCGGTGCTCACACAACCCACGCAGTCTCAGCGCCGGGGATGGCTGCAGGCATTGAGTTTAGGGCTGGCCTGGGTTTGCGCCGTTTTAGCGCTGGCCGGCCCCAGCTTTGGCCAAACCGAGGTTCCTACCGTACCGCCATCACGTGAGGCGGTGATTGCCCTGGGCCTCTCTCCTAGCTTGCGCGCCACGGACCTCAGTCCGGATCGTCTCACCCGAGCTCGGCTGAGCCTGGAGGAATGGCTGCTCGCCCAGGATGATCAACGGGTGGGAATGGTGAGCTTTGCCTCACGGGCCTACAGAGTAAGCCCCTTGACCGAAGATATGCCCACCCTTCGCCATTTGCTGCAGGCCCTCAGCCCTGACCTCATGCCTGGCGGTGGGCACAACACCCTGGCGGGATTACGCTTGGCAGCGAGCATGTTCTCGGAAGGAAGCGGCCAGCGGCATATATTGATGGTGGTGGATCAAGGCTTAAGACCCGGCACCCGCGAGCTTGCCCGTGAACTCGCGATGCAGGGAATACAGACGCATGTGCTGTCAGTAGGCACCACCGGCGGTGCGCCTATACCCCTCGCCAATGGCCGCTTTGCCACCGACGGCCGGGGCCAACTGTTGATGGCTGCCGTTGACGAGCAGGCTCACCAGGAACTGGCGCAGGCCGGACAAGGACGCTGGGCCAGTATCAGTGATTGGGATAGCCAGCGCTGGGCAGATTTAGGCGCAGGCTCTCAAGGGCAAAACCAAGCCGATCCGGCCCGAGAGTCCACAATCGCCCGTGATGATGGCATCTGGTTTTTGCTGCCACTGTCGTTGTGGCTAGCCTGGCGCCTGAGTCAGAACGGCCTTCTGATCATGTTTTTGACCCTGGGTATGAGCCTAGCGTGGCGTCCGCAGACGGCGCTCGCTGCCGATAGCGATTGGTGGGCCAACCCAAAGCGCCAAGCTGTGCAGCGCTGGATTAACGACCCCGAGTCGGTACCTGCGGAGGAACTGCCTTCGAGCTGGGCAGGACGAGCCCTACTCGAGCAGGGCCGCCCCGAGGCTGCAGCGCAGGCACTCAGCCAAGGCACCAGCCTCAGCGACCGCTACAACGCGGCTTTGGCTTTAGCCAGAGCCAACCAATTGGAGTCTGCCTTGGAGGGCTTCGCCCAGATACTGGAAGACCACCCGGAATTCGAAGCGGCAGCACACAACTACCAGGTGCTGCAAGAGGTCCTGAAACAGCGTGAACAGGATGAGCAAGAGAATGAGCAAGACAACTCCGGTCAAGGTTCAGAGCAGCAGTCGGGCGACGACGGTCAGCCTCCTGAAGGTCAGCCGCCGGAGTCTGCTGAGAACCAGCAGCAAAGCGGTGAAGGCGAGGACAAGGCTGGGGAGCAAAACGAGCAGAATTCAGAGTCTGCCCAAAATGCCTCCAGCGAAGACCAAAACCAAGCGAGCACAGAGCCGCCCCCAAACACTCAGCCAGAGGAGCAGGCAGAGCGTCAGGATCAGGGGCAAAGCCAGGCTGAACAGAGCGAGGCAGATGACGCAGCAGAGCCATTGGCCAGCCTCACCGACCCCCAAGCCAACCCGGAACAAGCCGATGAGGCAGAGAGGCAGATCCGGCAATGGCTGAACCGTGTCGATAGCGACCCGGCTCGATTACTCCGCGAGCGCTTCCGGCGTTTGGACCTGCGTGCGCCCACCGCTGAAAAAGACCCCGAATCATGAGTATTCAACACCCACTTCTCAAACGATTCAGCCGCGCAGTGCTCGCCCTACCCCTGGCGCTGAGCTGGGGCACGAGCGCGGCTGCGGTAAGCGCCGAGATTCGGCCCAACCCCGTGTTGGCCGGTGAGGTTTTCACGCTGACTGTGCGCCAATCTCCGGCAGGCAGTAGCGAGCCACAGTTGCCGGCCCTGCCCAAGGGCATGCGCGAGCTGCAACGTAGCCAATCGCAGTCAACGCAGATCATCAACGGCCAAGTCAGCAGCACGCGCAGTTGGCAAATCCAGCTGATCAGTAACCGCCCCGGCGAGGAGTTACTGCAACTTCCGGCGCTGGATGGAGAGGCCTTCGAGCCTATTCGAATCACAATCCAAGCACCGGATCCGCAAGCCAAGGCCAATGCTGAGGTGTTTGCGCAATTCATCACCGATGACCCACAAACCTGGGTTGGTGCCGAAATCCGATTACGGCTGCAGGTTTATGTCGCAGGTGACCTGGAGTCTGGGCGCTTACCCGACCCCGAAGTTCCGGGGCTAGTGATCGAGAAAATTAGCGAATCCAATGATGGCGACGCGCTCATTGGTAATACACGCTATCGGGTACTGGACCGCCAATATGTAGCCTTTGCTGAAAAACCGGGTGAACTCCGCATCCCTGGCCCCATTTTCAGTGGACAGGTGGTAGATCGCAGCCGCCGCAGCCGCTTTCCCAGCCTGAGTGTGCCGACCCGACGCGTCACGGCCGTCGCCCCTGACATCCGTATTGATGTGCAGCCAGCCAAGCAACGTGCAGATGCGCAGTGGTTGCCAGCAAGTGGGGTCATCATCGAAGACTCTATTGAGGCCAGTGGCGGCCAAGCTCAAGCCGAGGAAGCGATCACCCGCGTGATCCGGCTGCGAGTAGATGGCCAGCTGCACACCCAGCTACCGGATCTTCAATGGCCGCGCCCTCCTCGCAGCCAGGCCCAAAGCTACAGCGAGGAAGCGCAGAGCCAAACCGCCAGGCGCAACGATGGCGGAGTCAGCGCCGAGCTCATTCAACGCTTTGTGCATATCCCTCAACACGGAGGAACGCTGGAGCTGCCTGGCGTGCGCCTGCCCTGGTTCAACACTCAAAGCGGGCGCTGGGAAGAAGCCCAATTAGCGCCTCGGCAACTTGAGGTCGCCAGCGCTGCCACACTGCCAGCACCTGCGAGCGAGCAAAACTCACCGATGGCGCAAGCATCCCAGCCCGTAGCCCCCAGTGCACCGCCACCCGCAGGCGCTGTAGAAGCCAGCGAGTCAGCGCAGGAGCTGTCTTTGCGGATATGGCAATCGGCTGCCTTAGCGGCTGTGGCAGGGTGGTTATTCACACTCCTAGGCGGGGCCCTATGGCTTTGGCGTAAACCGCGCGGGCCGGAAGTAGAGGCCGGCTCCGGGCACGCAGCCAAGCTGGTCGCCCAGGCACTCAGATCGCAGGACGCCCCTGCCCTGGCCCGCGCCATGCACATCTGGGGTCGGGAACAGGGCTGGCTGGTCTGCAAAGACGAAGGTAGCCAAGGCTTACTAGGCCTCGCCCAAGCCCTAGACCCGCACCCACTAGGGCATCAGCTGCGCCAACTCAGTCGGCATCTTTATGCGCGTGCCGGATGGTCGCCACAGAGCTTTGCACAGGCTTGGTCACAGCGTCCGCAGCGGCCACACCCGGCTCAACAGAATGCTCAACAGGCCCTGCCTGAGCTGTACCCGCCGCAGGCCTAGTTCCGCGGCGATCTGCGCCCATGGCTACATTCTTTGACAAGGCGCTCAATCAGGTACTGGCGCTCATCGGAGTAGACCTCGACTTCAATCTCGACCCCGTACCCGAGCGCTACAGCGAGATAAGCACGACCCTATCCCTCGGAGCTTGCCCTCGCCCAGAACATGTTCAGCCCTTGAAGGCTTTAGGCCTCACCCATGTTGTTAGCGCGTTACGCCCCTCAGACATGCCCAAGACGGCTTTTTTGGAGCCCCATTTCCAGCGTCTGGAGCTAGGCTTGGAAGACCATCTGCAGCAAGATTTGCTCGCGGATCTGCCGAGCCTATTCGAGTTTATTCATCAGGCGCAGGCGGCCGATCCGCAGGGCCATGTGCTCATTCACTGTGAGGCCGGAGTCAGTCGTTCCGCTAGTCTGGTTATCGCCTGGTTCATGCATAGCCAGAGGCTGAGTTTCTGGGAGGCCTTCAGAGTGGTGCAGACCAAACGCCCTCAGGTACTGCCTAATCTGGGATTTGCCACACAGTTGCAAAGCTTTGAGCACAGCCAGAACTCTACATTCAGCGATGCACCCAGCTCATTGGCGCGATACATGTACGAGGTGTGTTGTGTGCCGGCGGAGCTGGAGCTGATTCAGAGCATGCTGCAAGACCATCGCTATGATGCCGTGCAAGCCCTGCAGGTCATGTTTGCAGGCGATATTCCTCGCGTCATACAAGGTCTCAGGAGGCGCTGAATAAATCGCCGTGCTCGCAATCTGCCCCCGCCGGCGGTGCTCGCCAGTCAACAAAAGAAGCCTCACATATCGCCCATATGCTGCGGCTTCTGCGCTCTGGCGGCGGACCACCTTGCTTCGCTCGCGGCTTTCTTCAGCGCCTCCCTCAGGCACTAGGCAACTATGGGCTGGTTCCTTGGCATCGAGTTCCTGGCCGAGGTCTATGCCGCTCGCTGATGGACACCTAGCCCATCACTCGCTCAGACATGGCCGGACCTGCGCTCCAATACGCCTTTAGTCTCGGCCGAGGGTAAGGCCTGCACTGTCCAGAGTCAGCTTTGGCCCAACAATGACAAGCCTGCTTGGGTGGTAGTCAGCCTCTTGGCCTACATGCCATTGGCAAACTGAGCATGGTCGACCACACCACTTTGGCGCACTAAGGTCAGCGCCTTGGCGTACTCCAGCAGAATGTCTAGGCCGTAGTTAAGGCGATTGCGAATGCGCGCATCCTCTTGATGCTCGGGGTCGAGCTCGCCATTCAGGACCTGATCGGCATGGCGGACGATGCAATGCTCCGGCGTGTAGCACAGGCGATGATTTTTGGTGCTACTCATGCGCAGTTCGGCAATGGGATAGGCCCCGCCGTTGCCCGCCGATACACCGACCAAATACCCAGGCTTGTGCGCAAACACTGTGCTGCCAAAATGCAAAAACGCATTTTTGAGTGCGGCTGGGGCCATACCGTGATATTCCGGGCTAATCACGACAAAGCCTTCACAAGCGGCCAGCTCGGTGGTCAGCGCCTCCAGCCGCTCACTGTGGCTGCGTGTCTGCGCTGGGGCCATACTGCCCCACAGCGGCAAGGGCTCGCGACCCAAATCCAGCGTCAGGCTGGCCTGCCCGCGATTTTGCAGTTGATCAGCAAGGTAACGCCCGACTTTGGCGCTATTGGAATGGGCCTGCATGGAGCCAACGATAATGCCGATAGTCATGATGTCTAGTGTCCTGATTGTTCATATAGAGGCGGTCTGTTGTTCATCATGGCTGAGGCTCGACCGGCGCTGCGAAGGCACTAGCGGCCAGAGCAACTGCTCACCCACTCCGGCCTCCGGCAGGTTTTCTACGCCAAACTCCGGCGGATAACGGCGCGTAATTTTGGCGGTACCAAAAAGCACGTCCCAAAAAAACAACAGATTTCCAAAGTTGCCTTTGTAGTGCGTCACGCCATCACTTAAGTGTCGACCATGATGCGCGGAGTGGGTTGCGGGCGTGGAGATGGTGCGCTCCACCACCCACATGATGGGCGCCAGCCAAGGGATGCGATACAAGGGGGCATCCCAGCGCACATCGCAGTGCGCGCCGTAAATAATGGTGAGCTTAATCACCAAATACACGGCGTAAACAGGCCCCAAGCCCAGATAAATCAAAGCGCCAGAAAACCACAAGCTGGGCATGAGCAAGTAGTAGAAAATATTGTTGCGATAGACAATGCGCACACTCATGTAGGGGGCATCGTGATGCGGGCGGTGCAACTTATACAGCCAGGGAAGTGTGTGCGACCAGCGATGCCACCAGTACTGAGCCATGTCATCGAAAATCAGCAGCAGGCCACACTGCAGCCAAATGGAAGTCTGGGCCAGAGCGTTGTCGAGCCCAGGGGTCAGCCAGCCCATGAGTAGCCCCGCGCTAAACAGTACCAGGGGCTGCGTCACAGCCAATAAGACAACCGAACCAATGAGCTCAACCGTGACATCCTTGCGGCGTTGGCCCGGTTTGTGGAGCAGGCCTGTGCGCCAGGCTTCCGCCAAGGCAAAGAGGGCAAAAATGCCAATGAGCAGAACAATTTCGGGTTTCATTCAATCTGTACTCCGCAACACCTGCGGCGGACCTTAGCAAGGGAACACGAACAACAATGCAAAGAACTTTGCATTTTGTCGGCAAACCCTAAGCCCAGCTGGACTGCTTCGTCAGCCAGCTTTGCAACCGAGCTTTGTTCACAAGATGCACGCAGCCATAGCCCGTGCGGACGAGGCTTTGCTTCTGCAAAACCTTGAGCGCCTGGCCGATGGCGACCCGAGAGACGCCCAGAGCGTCGGCCAGGTCTGCTTGCGTGCCTCGGTATTGCCAATGCTGATCATCCTGCCTTTCAGCACAGTGCACCAAGAACTTGGCTAACTGCGCCGGCAAGGGCAACCGCCGCATGTCCTCAATAATGCTCACTGCGCTCAGTAGACGATGGGTCAGCATGCTCAACACCCCATCGCGAAAAGCACCGTCTTCTTGCATTAAAGCATCGAACTGCCGTTTGTTGATGCAACGAATATGGGTTTGGCCATGGGCATAAAAATCGAAGAAACGTGGCGTACCCGCCAATAAAGTGAACTCTCCGAAGCTATCGCCAGGCTCCAAGATCGCGGTTTCTGTCCGTTTCCCCTCTAGATCGACATTACTCACCCGCACGGCGCCCTGCTCCACAATATTGAGCTCTCTATCCAGCGCTCCACGACTGCAAATTAACTGCCTGTCGGCAAAGGTCTTTAGCGTGCCGACCAACGCGAGCTTCGCCAGCACTTCTGGCGGCAAGGATTGAAAGAGTGTGACTGCCGCTTGGCCGCGCATAATTTTTCCTTCGCTTACGAAATGGGAGCACTGCCAGCACAACGCATGCTGGTAGTCGTGGCCCGACACCACCGTGTGCCGCCCTGTGGATTCCGTGCAGCCTAGCCGCTCTACGCTCATGCGGTGTGGCTACTTCATTCTTGCGGCCACAGCGAAACTCGCGAAATCCGCAGTGCCAGGGCTTGGCAGCTCCTCTACGACTAAAGGATGACCTGCGCACAAGGCCTTGATCAGCCTGAGTCTCGTAGCGCGCGCAGGCCCTTTGCATCAGCCTTTTCACCCCGGAGTGACGCCTGCTACGGGCGCGTTACGCAGAGCTAACGTCAGCACTTCTTTACAAGATTTTGACAGAAGCCGATTAACCATCTATTGGTTTACTGGCCAGTTGCTCAACACATAAGGGATAACGGCGATGAGGAGACAATATGCAGCTGCGGCAATCGCGGCTATTTTTCTATTCGGCTGTAGTACCGAGGATGAAGGTCGAACCGCGTTCGGCCCTAAGCCCCTGTTTGATCCCATAGTGCTGCCCACCAGTAGCACGGGCTCAGCCATTGTGCCCCTCCCCTTTGATGGGCTGTTCGGCACCGATACAGATGCCAGTGACGACGATCCCACAGCGGCTGAGATCGATAACAATTTTGACGGTACATTGAACCTGCACCCATTGCTTGGGGATGCCTCCTTAGTCGGTCCTGGACTTGTGGACGGCTGGTCCACCTCGGCTAACTTGTTCTTTGACATGGTGGGCCCAGTGGACGTTGATGCCGCCAGCAATGGCATTCGCATCTTCGACACCGGCAGCCAAAGCGAACTCGAACCTGGGGTGGACTTTGTGGTGCAGGCCTCCGCAGTCATTCGCGGAAGGACACGACTCATCGTCCACTGGCTACGCCCCTTGAACGAATCAACGCGCTATCTGGTGGGCATTACCAGTAATCTGCGCTCACCGGCGGGTGAGCCCGCCTTGGAAAACGAGGTTTTCGCACTACTCCGCAGCGAGACTCCTGTGAGCGAGCAAAGCAGTAGCATTCTGCTGTCTCTCACCCGTGCCGGACGCGAGGCGGATATCGCTGTGCTCCAAGGCTTGCAACAGCAACTCATCGGGCCTGTGGTGGAGGGATTAGTCGGCCTGAGCCAGGCATTGCCCAGCAGTCGCGGAGCCATTGCGCGCAACGACATTGTCTTGGCCTGGTCCTTTACCACTCAGTCCATCTCGCCCAGCCTACGTGGCTTGGCTGACCAAGCTCAAGCACAAACTATCGGCGTCCAAGACTCGGGTCTGAACCTATCCCAAGCACTCTCTGGGGACCCGACCATGCCGGCACCGCTGCCCCGAGACGCAGATGTCTACGCGGGCTTTCTACAGTTGCCTTACTACCTGAGCGACAGCACGCAGGTCCCCGAAGAGGGGCAGCGCGTGGAGAACATCTTGACCACCTTCTGGGTGAACGACGGCAATCAAAATGCCGGTGCGACTCACCCCGGTCTCGGTGCACCCTGCCCAGCGCTACAGCGCCCAACCAGCACCACTATTTGCTTCCCCGACCCACAGCAACGTTCGGTGCAAACAGTGCCGGTGCTACTGACCCGGCCTGAGGGCAGCATGCCCGCGGGCGGCTGGCCCACGGTCATCTTCATCCATGGCATCACTGGCGACCGCAGCAATATGTTTGGCATTGCGCCAGCATTGTCGGCGGCCGGTTTTGTCACCATCGCCATCGACCAGCCTTTACATGGCGTAGCTCCAGGCAGCCTATTGCGCGTTCCCGGAACCACCGAACGTACTTTCGATGCGGACATGGACCAGGATGGCAGTGTCGATGACTCCGGCAGCCACTTCATCAACCTCACCAGCCTAGCCACCTCCAGAGACAATTTGCGCCAGGCCGCTATTGACCAGCTCCACCTATTGGCGTCGCTGGGCAATGTCCGCCTAGGACTAGACGGTAGCGAGACCCTCAACACGGAGCAGGTGCGCCTTGTAGGCCATTCGCTGGGCGGAATCGTTGGCACCACAACGCTGGCACTCACTGCTGACATCGGCGCTGCCACACTCGCCATGCCCGGCGGTGGTATTGCCAAGCTCCTAGATGGCTCTCAAACCTTTGGGCCCGTCATCGCCGCCGGCCTTGAGGACAATGGGGTTCTCGAGGGAACCGATAACTATGAAAACTTCCTACGCATCGCCCAGTTAGTCAGTGACCCTGGCGACCCCATCAACTGGGCTGCACGGGCTGCTGAAGAGCACCCTATTCACCTGATTGAAGTTGCCGGCGATGCCGTAGTTCCAAACCATGTCGTCGGCAACCCCGAAGCCATCGTCGATGGTTTCCTTTCTGGCACGCAGCCCCTCGTTGCCGCCATGAGTTTGGCAACCACCGACGTGGATATTCCGGTGAGTTCTGCCACGGTCATTGGTGGCCCACAGCATGTGTTCTTCAATAGTGGGACTCATTCCAGCATCGTTCTCCCGGCGGGCGACCCAGCGAGTGACCCGGTATACCTGGAAATGCAAAACCAGACAGTGCAATTCCTGGCCAGCAATGGTGCCTGCTTACCCATTGGCACCAACTGCCCTGCGCCGCAATAACGGTGATCGACATGAAATTTGTAAAACTAACCACCATCGCCGGCCTAGTCATCGCATCCAATGCCCAGGCACTGGAGTTCGAAGCCTTCGGTTCCAACTTTCTGTTGCTGAATAACCTCAGTGTGGGTGCAGCCATGCGACTGGAGGACCCCGACCCAGAGCTATACGCCATCAGCAATACCAACAGCAAAGGCGAGCCGGGCACGCTGTATTCCAACAACAGTGACGACGGCAACCTCTCCTTCGAGCAGGGCGATCTGATCAGCAGCGCCATTAAGCTCACCAGCCGACTCGAGGGTGGGTGGAGAAATTTTGGTATCTCTATCCGCGGCAGTGGTCTCTACGACCCCACCTTGCACAACAAAGAATTTTTTGATGAGCGCGACTATGTAGGCCCGCCGACTCGGACTCAGACGCCAGCAGACCTGGAGCGCAAGCGTGACACGGTGCAATCGCATGTTGGTCTGGACGCCGACCTGCTCGAGGCGTTTCTTTCTGCCAGTTTCGAGATAGGCGACCGATTCTTAACCATGCGTCTTGGTAAGCAGGTGATCAACTGGGGCGAGACCACCTTCATCCAACATGGTCTCAACAGCCTGATTAGTGCCGACACCAGTCAATTGCACGTCCCTGGCTGGGAAATTGAGGAGATATACATCCCCTCCAACATGCTTTGGGGCAGTATTGATATCACGCGAAACCTGAGCATGCGTGCCTTCTACCAGTTTGAATGGAACGAAACCCTGATTGACCCTGTTGGCACCTTCTTTAGTACCAATGATTTCGTCGGTCGAGGCGGAACCTCGGCGGAACTTGGCCTGGGTCAGTGTGAAGAATATTCGGCGCCCGGCCAATGTGTCTTCGCTCCAGGTGGTACCAGTATCCCGCGCAATCCGGATAATCGGGCGCGTGATGGCGATCAAGGTGGTGTGGCGCTGTCCTACTTCCTCGAGGCCTTGGGCGGCACGGAGGTGAGCGTGTACGCGGCGAATTTTCATAGCCGCCTCCCGCTAATCAGCGGCCAGGCCACTATTGCTGGCTTTGAAGGCGTCCCCGGCACCGCAAGTTATTTCATTGAGTACCCAGAGGACATCAAACTCTACGGGCTATCGTTCAATACCCAGCTGCCCATTGGCGGCATCGCCTTGCAAGGTGAATATAGCCTCAAACAAGATCAGCCCTTGCAGCTCGATGAAATCGAACTCTTGGTGGGTGGTTTACGGACACCCCTACCCTCTCAAGTGGGGCCCTTCGCGCCTGGGGAGTACCTGCAGGGCTGGCGCCGCCATGACGTGAGTCAGTATGTGCTGTCGGGTTCTAAGATCATCGGCCCTACCAGTTGGTTAGGCACCGATCAAACCGTTCTCTTGCTAGAAGCCGCCGCCACCCAGGTGCATTCCTTCCCGGATGAGGATGAACTGCGTTACGAGGGTCCCAACACGGTGTTGCCAGCCGATCCCCTCGTGGCGGGTGCACTGGGCACGCCAACGCAAGACGGTGGCTATGCTGAGGCCTTCTCCTGGGGCTACCGCGCCTTGGCGCGAATGTCTTACAACAACGTTTTTAACCGCTACAACATTAACCCCACGCTGGTGTACTCGCATGACGTGCGGGGGACCGCACCGCTACCCGTAGCCAACTTTGTCGAAGACCGCAAGCAAGTCGTAGTGCGGGTCGACGCCGTTTATCAGAACAATTGGACCATGCGCTTGGCCTACACCAATTTCTTCGGTGCCGGGGTCTTTAATCAGCTTGGCGACCGGGACAATGTGGCATTGTCCCTGAGCTATACCTTCTAGGCCGCGCTCAGCTATACCAGCAGTTCACGGGCCCGCAGGTGTGTCCTGCGGGCCTTGTTCGTCCTCTAGACGATCTCCACTGGCGACCTCTGGCGTTGACACCGGCCGGTAAGCCGTCTTGAACTCGTCTGGCATGCGCCGGGGCCGTCCGCTGGCTAAATCCACGCACACCCAGTCGGTTTGAGCGCGGACTAGGGTGCTGCCATCCGCGGGACGAATAATTTGGTATTGGCGACGCAGACGCAGACGGCCGTCGTTCGCAGTACACCAAGTGCCGACCTCCAGGACTTCGCTCGCAAACGCCGGGCGCAAGTAATCAATTTCATGACGAATAGCCACAACGCCACAGCCGAGCTCTTGGTAACGCTCCCAACTCAGCCCCAAATGCTGGGTATGCTCCCAAGCGCAGCGCTCCAGCCACTGTAGATACTGCACATTGTTCACGTGGCCCATGATGTCAATGGCGCTCGGTGGCACCTGTACTGACCACACAAAGGGCTGCGGTAGATCCCAATCCATCAGGACTCGCCAGCCGCGCCAGGCTGTTGCCAGCCGCGCCGGCCGCTAAATGCATGCGCCAGCGTCGAACCGTCCACGTACTCCAATTCACCACCAACGGGCACACCGTGCGCAATGCGGGTGACCGAGATCTTCGACATTGCTGCCAGTTCTGCGAGGTACTGCGCTGTAGCCTCTCCCTCAACAGTGGGGTTCGTAGCTAAGATCACTTCGCGCAAGGGTTCTTCGCGTAAGCGCCGCGCATAAAGGTCCAGGCCAAGCTCCGCTGGCCCTATCCCATCCAGTGGGGACAGATGCCCACCAAGTACAAAATACAAACCGTTGTACCCCGTGCCCGCCTCGATGGCTGCTACGTCGGCATCGGTTTCCACCACACACAGAAGTTCGCGGTCACGCTGTTCGGAGGCACACACTCGGCACAGCTCCGCATCTGCGTAGAGCCGACATTGACTACAGCGACGAATGTCACGCAGTGCTAACTGCAACGCCTGCGCCAGTTCATCCGCTGCTTCACGCTTGCGCGATAGCAGACTAAAGGCCATACGCTGGGCCGACTTTTGGCCAACGCCGGGCAAAGCCCGTAGAGCCTGTATGAGCTGCTCTAGCGCCGCTGGATAGATCATATTTGCGCCGGCTTCAGCCGAAGGGATTCATGCCTGGCGGCAGATTCAGACCGCCTGTGGCTTCCTGCATTTTCTCTTGGCTGGCAACGCTTAGTTTTCGTGCCGCATCAGTAATGGCCGCGGCCACCAGATCCTCGATGAGATCTTTATCTTCTTCAAAAAGGCTAGGATCAATTTGTACCCGGCGACCTTCGTGTTTGCCGTTGAGGGTCACTTTGACCATGCCACCACCGGCTTCGCCAGTAATTTCCATATCGGCCAATTCGGCCTGCACGGATTGCATTTTCTTTTGCATCTGCTGCGCTTGTTGCATCAGCTGACCAATGGCACCTTTCATCGGGGCTCCTATTAATGAGTGGGGGGTGTGGGCGCAAGACTGTCGCCCTCGGCCCGTGCATGCACATTGCGCACACTTAAACCGGGGCCAAAATGCGCATCAAAGGCTTTGACATGCGGCAAGTCTCGGAACTGCTGCTCCAGACTGCCGATTTGCTGTGGGTCCACACCGGGCGCAGCACTGGCCTGTGGGGCCGGAGTGGGCTGTGTCTCTGGCAGCGATGACTCTGGCGTAGAGACTGGACTGGGTGGATCGTCCGGCGGCGACGCCGGTGTGCTCGCCAGCGGCACCGCGGCCTGTAAGGAGGCATCGGCCTGCGGCGCCGCGACTGAAGGCGAGGCTGAAGACGCCTCCCCAGCTCCGGAGTTTCCTGGAGCGGCACTGCCGGAGGCAGCCTCTGGCAAAAAAGCCAACATCCGCAAGATGGCCATTTCCAACCCACTGCGGGGGTCTGGTGCCCAGTCCAGGTCCCGCCGGGCATGACAGGCAATTTGGTACATCACCTGGACATCCGCAGGGGCGAAATGGGGTGCCCGCGCTGCAAGTTCTGGGCTCACCGTCTCAGGGTCACGCGCGGATTCAGGAAGGACCTGAGCCAAAGCCAGGCTCTGCCAGGCGCGGGCGAGCTCAGCCAACACATTGGCTAAATCCAAACCCTGCTCGGTGCATTGCTCTACAACCCCTAAAGCAGCCTGAGCGTCACGGGCCTGTAGCGCATCGAGAATTTGCAGAATATCGCTGCGCTCGATGCTGCCGAGCATTTTCGCAACCACCTCGCCTTGCACCTGCCCGCCACCAAAGGCAATGGCTTGATCCAACAATGACAAGGCATCGCGCAAACTCCCGTCCCCAGCGCGAGCAACGCGCAGCAAACCATCGGCGTCTGCAACAACACCTTCAGCCGCACAGATCTGCTCCAGTCGGCTGGTCATCAACTCCAAGGGAATGCGTGACAGATGGAACTGCAAACAGCGAGAGATCACCGTCACCGGCAGCTTATGTGGATCTGTAGTCGCTAATAAGAACTGCACATGCGGTGGCGGCTCTTCCAAAGTTTTCAGCAGCGCGTTGAAAGAACTTTTGGAGAGCATGTGAACCTCGTCAATGAGGTACACCTTGACCCGCCCCCGCACAGGCGCGTAGGGAATGTTGTCCAGCAGTTCGCGGGTGTCGTCCACCTTCGTTCTGGAGGCAGCGTCAATTTCGAACAAGTCTGGAAAGCGTCCCTCGTCAATCGCCTTACAGGAGCTGCATTCTCCGCACGGCTCCGCTGCAGGGCCGGGATGGGCTTCACAATTCAGGCAACGCGCCAGGATCCGAGCGATGGTGGTTTTGCCCACACCGCGGGTTCCGGTAAACAGTAGAACTTGGTGGACCTGACCGCGGGATAAAGCATTTTCCAAAGCGGTGCGCACCACTGATTGTCCGACCAAATCAGCAAATCGGGACGGCCGCCACTTTCGCGCTAATGAGACATATGACATGACGCAATGGTAGCAGGCTCACTCTGAGTAAAGCCGCAAGATGTGCGGCCAGACCAGGGCGATGAGGACCCATCCAGGCAGACTACTTGCCCCATCCCCTCGCTCCCCTGATAAAGCGGCTAACGGAGCTTTTTCACCATATGGGCCAATGCGGTGCGGCTTTCCACCCCGAGTTTGCGATACGCCCGATACAAATGTGTAGACACGGTGGATGGCGCCAAGCCCAGATCTCGGCCGATGGCCTTCGCCGACAAGCCCTCACAGACCTGCTCCACCACATCGCGCTCACGATCGGTAAGGCCATCCAGAGGGCTCAAAGGGCGCGCACGCAGTAGCACCAAATCATCAAAGGCTTCGGCCTTGATATGCACATGATCCACACAGCCATCAAAGCCAGGGGCGGGAACAGCAAAGGGCAAACGGTTGCCCGCTAGTTTGCCGCTCTGATTTTCCAACAGGTCTAAAAAGCCGCTTTCCACTTCGTGAAAAACCCCGGCCCGATCACACACAGCGCCGTACTCACGACCCGCATCAGCAAGAGGCCGCGTTAACGCCAGGAAAAAGGCCTGCGAAGCCGCATGCACCAGATGGTAGATCGCACGACTTTGCAGCGCCTTTTCTTCCGCACGAAATTTTTGTTTGCGGTCAAAGCGGTAAATGGTCAATAAGGTATGCAGACCGCTGCGTGGCTCCACATTATTCGAGGACAAAATGCGTTCGATGCCAAAGGGCTTGAAGGTGGTCTGGTAAAGCGCACTGCGGAAAAACTTGCGATCCGGACAGACCTCGTCCATAGAAATGGGCACGCCAGGGCGCTCGATAATGGCGGGCAGCAGGGGGTTGTCCTGCATGGTGGCCTCCAAGGCCTGGGCAAAGTCCGGTTGCACATCCACAGTGGTGACCGTATGAAAATGCGGTTTACTGGCGGGGCCAGAGCCCCAAATCGCAGCATCAAAGGGAACTAAGTGCCGTAGCTCCTGTAGAGCCCATTGCCGAAAAGCCGCGGGTGGAACATCGACTCCAGAGCGGTAAATCGTGCGTATGAATTCGTCCAAAGGGGCCGCCATGTCCAGTCATCCTCCTGTCATGTCCATTATCCGCTGCCACCATCAGGGCCGTCCGCGCAATGTTGGTCATGGCCCTGTCACCTCAGCATGGCACAATCTGAGGGTTAAGCTACAGCTAGGAAGAATCCATGGGGCAACGTTTTCGCCGTCGTCGCGGGCTATCGCGGCGTGATTTCTTACGTCAATCCACCGTTGCCGCGGTTGCCGGGGGCCTTATCGCCGGTTGCCAAGAAGGCGGTGGCCGACCGGACACGGGCTCTGGTGGTGGCACTGGCGCTGGCAACACAGTCAGTTTTGCGCATGGCGTCGCCTCCGGCGATCCTCTGGCCGACCGGGTCATCTTGTGGACACGCGTAACACCGGCAGACAATGCGAGCCCTACTGCTATTCCCGTGCAGGTTGAGGTTTATGCCGACGCTGCCGCTGCGCAATTGGTACAAACCTACGCCAGCCAGGCTGAGGCCAGTCGCGACTATTGCGTCAAGGTGGATGCTGTGGGCTTGGCACCGGCCACCAGCTATTACTACCGCTTTTTTGCCCAAGGACAAGCTTCGGCATTGGGCCGGACGCGTACGCTCCCACAGGGCGAAGTCGATCATATGCGGCTGGGCGTAGTGTCCTGCTCCAGCCTGGCCCATGGCTATTTCCACGCCTATCGCTTTCTGGCCCAACGCGCCGATCTGGATCTGATTCTGCACCTCGGCGATTACATTTATGAATACGCGAATGACGAGTACGGCAGTGTTCGCGCGTACGAGCCCAACGCCGAAACCGTCAGCCTGAGCGATTATCGGCAGCGCCACGCGCAGTACAAACGCGACCCCGACTTGCAGGAGCTACATAGGCAGCACCCCATGATTGCGGTCTGGGATGACCACGAATCCACCAATAACTCGCGTCGCGACAGCGCGCAGAACCACCAACCGGATGAAGGCGATTGGCAGGAACGCAAAGCCACTGCGCAACGGGTCTATGACGAATGGATGCCCATTCGATACCCCGAACCGGGCAACGTGAACAAAATTTGGCGTAAGTTCAGCCTGGGGAGCTTGGCGGAACTCACCATGCTGGATACTCGGCTGTTCGACCGCGATGACGAAATCGATTGCAGCAGCTTTACCCCTGTCTCCGGGAGCATCCCCCTGCCACTCTGTCCAGACGCAACCTTTGCCGATCCTGAACGCAAGTTGCTAGGACCGGAACAAATGCAATTTTTGCTGGACAACATTTCGGGTACCGAGGCCACCTGGAAGCTCATTGGCCAGCAGGTCATGTTTGGTCAACTCAAGTTCACCGGCATCCCCTTGAGCAACGAGCTGGGCGCTGAAGATGTTTACTTCAACCCCGATCAATGGGACGGTTACCCAGGAGAACGCAACCAAATTCTGGATTTTATTCAGAGCAACGACATCGACAACGTTGTGGTGCTCACTGGTGATATTCATACCTCCTGGGCTATGGACATCACCCAGGAGCCGGATAATCCTGTGCTGTATAACCCCCTCACTGGGGCGGGTTCTCGTGGTGTGGAGTTTGTTACCACCAGCGTCACTTCCCCAGGCTTGGAAGAAATCCTGCCGCCCACAGCAACTGCGCCAGAACTCGTCAACGTACTGCGCCTGACCAACCCGCATATGCGCTACATCGAGGGAACCCAGCGCGGGTATCTGCTGCTGGACCTCAAGCCCGAGGCGATGACCGGTGAATGGTGGTATGTCAGCGATGTCACCGTCGCAGACTCCGCTAGCGAAAGATTCGCAGCTGGCTATAGAGTCGAGGCAGGCAGCAATACGGTGCCGCTTATCGGCGAGACTGAAGCAACACCAGCCAAGGCTGATGCCCCAGATCTCGCCCCCGCAGATGCCGAGCCCAGCTCGGACGCGCGCCTAAGCGTCTAAAGCACAAGGGGGCGGTTCACGCCGCCCCACCTTGACCTTGCTGGTAGGCCTTAGTGGTAGGCCTTACTGGTCCAGCAGCTCTGCAGCCGCGGGTTAATCCGTCTCCGCCTGTTGGCGGCGGAGTTGCATCGCCTGCTCTTCGCGGGCCTGAAAGGCCTGCGCAGCGGGCCGCGCGTAACAGCGCTCAGCGTAGCCTTGCAGTGCATCGCTCAGGGCGTATTTGGCATTGCCGGCCCAGCGCAACACATGGGCCAAAGCAATGTCCGCCACGCAAAACATGGAGCCCAAAACATAGGGACCATCACTGCGCTCCAAGTGATGCTCCAAAGCTCGGCTGGCGCGCTTCCACTCGCTGTGCGTGGAGGGTAGTATCTCCGCAACCCGGTACGCCTCTGGGTACAGAAAGCTATGTCGGGCGGCCAACCAGAGGGGCTGTTCCAACTCCGCTACTGCAAACACAGCCAAAGCATCATGCTGCGCGCGCAGTAGGCTCCCAGGTTCGGGAATCAGCGCACCCCGGCCATAACGGTCCGCCAGATAGCTCATGATGGCGGTGGACTCTGTGAGTACCTGCCCCTCGTCTACCAGCACTGGAACCTTGCCCAGCGGGTTGAGTTTTTGGAAGGCGGCGGACTGCCCCTCTCCTGCTCTCAGGAGTATGGGCTGGAATTCATAATCCAGCCCTAATTCCGTGAGAGTCCAGCTAACCCGCGCACTGCGGGTACCAGGCACGCCGTAAAGCTTAATCATCATCACCGACGTCAGTCACCGCCCCCAAGCTGGAGCAGGTCACCTGACGCGCATACTTGCCCAATAAGCCACGGGTATAACGTGGTGCAGGTGCAGCCCAGTTCATCCGGCGCTGGGCCAGTTCATCGTCGCTAATGTGCACCTCGATGAGCTGCCGGTGAGCGTCAATGGTGATGGTGTCGCCCGTTTGCACCAAAGCAATGGGGCCACCCAGAGCGGCCTCAGGAGCCACATGCCCGACCACCATGCCCCAGGTACCACCAGAGAATCGACCGTCGGTGATCAAGCCCACGGACTCGCCTAAGCCCTTACCGATAATGGCTGAGGTCGGCGCCAGCATTTCGCGCATACCCGGACCGCCACGCGGCCCCTCATAACGAATTACCACCACATCACCGGCCTGAATTTCATCGGCCAGAATCGCATCCATGGCCGCGTCTTCGGAGTCGTAGACCTTGGCCGGCCCGGTAATTTGCGGATTCTTCAAGCCGCTAATCTTGGCCACACTCCCAGCCGGCGCCAGATTACCTTTGAGGATGGCCAGGTGGCCCTCGTCGTATAGGGGGTGCTCAAAGGGCCGAATCACATCTTGCTCAGGGTTGGGGTCGCTAGGAACATTCTCCAGCTCCTCGCCAAGACGGCGGCCGCTGATGGTCATGCATTCGCCGTTGACGAGCCCACGATCCAGCAGCATCTTCAGCACTTGCGGCACACCACCGGCGGCGTGCAAATCCACCGCCATGTAGCGACCTGAGGGTTTCAGGTCACAGATAACCGGCACTTTTTTGCGGATGCGCTCGAAGTCGTCTAGCGTCCATTCCACCTCGGCCGCATGCGCGATAGCCAGATAATGCAACACCGCATTAGTGCTGCCACCGGTGGCCATAATCAAAGCCACCGCATTGGCGATGGACTCTCGGGTAATGATGTCCCTGGGCCGCAGGTTGGCGTTGACGGCCCCCACCAACTGCTCGGCAGCGGCGTCCAGGCTGGGGATTTTGCTCGGATCTGGGTTAGCCATTTGCGATGAACCCAGCACACTCATACCCAAAGCCTCAAACGACGAGGACATGGTGTTGGCCGTGTACATCCCGCCACAGGCACCAAAACTGGGACAAGCATGGCGCTCGATACCGCGGAAATCTTCTTCGCTCATGTTGCCGGCGGTGAAACTCCCCACGGCCTCAAAAGGCGAGACGATGGATAAGGGCTGGCCTTTCCAACACCCTGGCTGAATGGTGCCGCCATACACAAAGAGCGCTGGCACGTTGATCCGCGCCATCGCAATCATGGCACCGGGCATATTCTTGTCACAGCCGCCGATGGCCAGCACGCCATCCATCCATTGGCTATTCACCGAGGTTTCGATGGCGTCCGCAATCACTTCTCGGGACACCAGGGAGTACTTCATCCCCTCCGTCCCCATGGAAATGCCGTCGGTCACGGTAGGAAAGCCAAACATCTGCGGCATGGCTCCGTTCGCCTTAATGGCCGTAGCAGCGCGCTCCGCCAGGGGGCCAATACCCGCATTACAAGGGTTCATCGTCGAGTGACCGTTGGCAATGCCGACGATGGGCTTCTCGAAATCCGCATCACCAAAGCCGACCGCACGCAGCATGGCTCGGTTGGGGGAACGGGCCACGCCAGCGGTGATCATCCGGCTGCGACGATTTGCACTCATGAGGGGGTCTCTCCTGTCATCGGTGGCGCATCCCTGCGCTTTTCAGTAATGGTCATCTGCCCCTGAGCGGGAGCAGATCACGGTCGACATAGTCTAGCGCTAGTCCGCGCTCACATCGGGCCCAAAGAACACAGCCTGAGGCAAACTGGCCACGTATACCGCAGCGAGTTCCTCCGCCAACTGCTTCTCAGCGGCAGTAAACCGCTCCGGGGTGGTGCTGTCGACGTCCAACACGCCCCATACTTGGCCATCGCGCAGCAGGGGCACGACCAACTCAGAATTGGTCGCAGCATCACAAGCAATATGACCGGGGAAAGCGTGCACGTTTGGAACCAGCAGCGAGGCTCCCGACTCGGCCACCGTCCCGCAGACGCCCTGGCCAAGGGCAATGCGAGTGCAGGCTGGCTTGCCCCAAAAGGGGCCTAAACGCAGCTCGGCACCATAGCGCCAGTAGAATCCGACCCAACTCACATCCGGCCACACATGGCCGCAGAGCGATGCCAAGTTGGCCGCATTTGCCACCGGATCGCTTTCTCCTTGGCAAAGGGCGCGCGCTTGCTCCACCAACAAGTTTTGGTCGGGGTTGAGCACAAAAGCGGTCATGGGCGCAGACTTCTTGGTCTTATCGGGGCGCCAAGTCTAACTCGCTATTTTTCCCGGCGGGGCCTACCGCACTCAGGACATTCACTGTTTGCGCAGTTCTGCCCAGAAACGCAGACCCAGCAATACGGCCGCCAGGGCCAAGCCGGCACTAAACGCCCACCAAATCACCGTGGGTGGCAGGCGCCACACCATCACTCCAAGCAGCATGCCTGGCACGGCAAGCCCCATGTAGGCGAGCAAGGTACGCCGCATGACGGCAGCGGTCTGGTGTAAGCCGCGTAGCCCCGCCGCATGCAGAGCCTGTAAGGCATCAAAAATGTGAAACAGGGCAGCCCAGAGCATGAAGGCTGAGCCCCAGCGACGGACCTCAGCATCCAAGCTGAAGCCCGCAACCAGCAGATCTCCAGCCAGGGCATAAACACTTGCCACCACCACCGCCAAGAGCAAACCTGAGCCAACCCCGGCCCGCGCCGCTAGCTGCAAGCGCGCTGCGTCACCGGCGCCCCAAGCCTGGCTGATCAATACGCACATGGCCTGTCCGACACCAACCTGAAGCATGAAGGCCAGGGCTGACAGGGTGTTCGCAATTTGGTGAGCGGCCGCGACCTTTGTGCCATACACCGCGATCAACAAGCCCCCTAGAGCAAAGAGTCCACTTTCAGCCAACAGGGCTAAGCCGATGGGCAGCCCTAACTGCCACATCTCTTTACGCCCCTGGCGCACCGCAGGCGCGGAGCGTAGACGCAGTTGACGGGTGGCAGGATGCCGTCGCAAAGACCACCACATCCCCAAACCTAAGACCCAGTGGACAGCGCTGGTCGCCATTCCTACCCCAGCGGCGCCAAGCGCGGGCACCGGCCCCCAACCGGAGACCAAGACGGCATCGAGGATGACGTTCAGGCCTAGGGCGAACGCCCCCCACATCAAGGTTGGCCCGGAGTGACCGTGAGCCTCCAAGACATTGCGCAATACGAAAAAAGCACCGAGCGCAGGGAAACCCCAGGTACTCCAGCGCAAGTAAGCCTGCATCTCGGCCGCGGCTTGGGGCTCGGGAGCAATCCAAGATGCCAGTGGGCCGGCGAGAACTTGAAAGAGCCCAAACAGTAGGGTCCACAATACCAAGCCCAATTGCAGGGCACCCAGTGTCCATGCTCCTAGATGCGCCGCATCGACCTGCGCCCCCAAAGCCCGACCGACCGCCGGTGCAACTCCTAAACAAATCCCCATCAATAAGCAGTAGCCGGCAATAATGGCCGAGCTCCCCAGACCCACTCCGGCCAAGGTGCTTGCAGCGAAGCGGCCGGCAAACAGCGTGTCGACGGCATTCATACCGAGAAAACACGCTTGAGCTAGCACCAAGGGCAACGCCAAACGCCACAACCGCCTCAGAACGCTGAGCATCGGCACATGGGATGACGGCGTCACGGCTGTGGTGAACTGCGCTGCAGGGAGCGCACTGCTAGAGTGACGAGGCATGGAAACAACACAGGCAACCTCTGAGGCGTGGGTGGTATGGATCACTGCGCCCCCGCAACAGGCGGAGGCCCTAGCCCGCGGCATTGTGGAGCAAAGTTTGGCTGCCTGCGTGCAACAGCTCCCTATTCAGTCCACTTATCGCTGGCAGGGTCGCGTTTGCGCCGAGGCCGAGGTGCTATTGCTGTGCAAAACCATGCGCCGTTGCTATCCCCAACTTGAGCAGTACGTACTCGCTCATCACCCCTACGAAACCCCGCAAATTCTCGCCACTCCTCTCAGTGCAGGCTTGCCCAGCTATTTGGAATGGCTGCAGGAACAGACTAAAGCCCCATGAATCAGCTTCGTATTGCTAGTTTTGTATTGGTTGCCGTGGTGGCCTTGGTGCTTGGTTTGCTCGCAGCTCGTGAGCATGAGCCCATGCAACAAACGGCCTCTGGGGCCCAGCGACCGGATTGGGAACTGGTGGATGCTCAAGGACAGCTGCGCCGCGCCGCGGAGTTTGATGGCCAATGGGTGATGGTGAATTTTTGGGCGACTTGGTGCCCACCCTGCTTAGAAGAGATTCCTTTGCTCATTCAAACCCAAGATCGCTACGCCGACCAGGATCTACAGATCTTGGGCCCCGCCATGGATCGCCTAGAGCCAGCACAAGCCTATGCCACTAAAGTTGGCATGAATTACCCGGTTCTATTTGGCGAGCGTGGAGTCAGCGATTGGATGACCAACTTGGGAGACACCCAAGGCGCCCTACCCTGGACGGTGTTGATTAACCCCGAAGGGAAAATTGTGCGCAGCCATGCCGGCGCCCTCACTCCAGCCATTCTTGCAGACTGGCTTGCCCCATTGGATGGCTAAGCAAGGTGCGGGCCGGCGCAGCCCGCCATCGAACACGCCCTTCAGAGAGTATCGTGCTACGCATTGGCAAGAACAAGACCTGCAATCAACACCAGTACAGTCACCATAAAACCGCCGCTAACGCACGCAATCTTGCAGCGAACGTACGCAAAATCCTACGGTAGGATGACATTAGGGTCCAGACTCCGATAGAGTGCAAAGGCGTCCTTCACTCTGCCCGCACCGATGTCACGCATACTGCTGCTCAATGGCCCCAATCTCAATCGATTAGGTCAGCGTGAGCCCGATATCTACGGCCACCTCACCCTCGGCGATATCGAGGATCAACTGGTGGCCGCCGCCCAAGACTTGGGTCATGAGCTGGAATGCTTGCAGTCCAACTCCGAGGCCGAGCTAATCGAGGCCATACACGCAGCGGCTGATGATGCGGTGGAGTTCATCCTCTTCAATCCGGCCGCCTTTACCCATACCAGCGTGGCCCTACGCGACGCATTACTGGCCGTGGCGATCCCCTTCATTGAAGTGCATTTGTCGAATGTGCATGCCAGGGAGAGTTTCCGCCACAGGTCTTATATGTCTGATATTGCCCAAGGCGTCATCTGCGGCTTGGGCCCACAGGGCTACCAGTTCGCACTGGCCGCCGCGCATACCCATTTAAGCCAGAACGCTTGAAGCTGTTCACAGGCCGTCCAAACCGAGACCCGCAAGCATGGATATCCGCAAAATCAAAAAACTGATTGAGGTTGTAGAAGACTCTGACGTCGCAGAGTTGGAAATCTCGACCAATGACGAGACGATTCGCATTGCGCGCTTCTCAGCCAATGCCCCGGCTCAGTGGAGTGCAGCGCCGGCCGCTCCTACCCCAGCCGCCGCACCAGCGCCCGCAGAGCCAGCAACGGCTGCACCGGCTCCCAGCCACAATGGCACGGAGGTCAAAGCACCCATGGTCGGTACCTTTTACCGCTCGCCCGCGCCGGGCGCCAAACCCTTTGTGGAAGTTGGACAAACCGTGGCCGCCGGGCAGACCCTGTGCATCATCGAAGCCATGAAGATGCTGAACCAAATCGAATCGCCCTGCTCTGGAACGGTGCGCGAGGTGCTGGTGGATAACGAGCAGCCTGTGGAGTACGACCAACCGCTAATCGTTATCGAATAATGGAGCGTATTAACAAAGTCCTGATTGCCAACCGGGGCGAGATTGCGCTGCGTATTCAGCGCGCCTGCCGCGAGATGGGCATTCGCACCGTCGCCGTCTTCTCCACGGCGGACCGCGACCAAAAACATGTACTACTCGCTGACGAGGCAGTGTGTATTGGCCCGGCGCAGGCGCCACGTAGCTACCTCAACATGCCGGCCATTATTGCGGCGGCCGAGGTCACCGGTGCAGACGCTATCCACCCCGGCTTCGGATTCTTATCGGAGAACGCAGATTTCGCCGAGTCGGTGACTAAAAGTGGCTTCATTTTCATCGGCCCCCGCGCTGAGACCATCGCGTTGATGGGCGACAAGACTGCGGCCAAAGCCGCCATGATTGCCGCTGGAGTGCCCTGCGTCCCTGGTTCCGATGGCGCTCTGGGAGAAGACCCCGAGGAATGGGACGAGGTGGCAGCTGGCATCGGCTATCCAGTACTCGTGAAGGCTGCAGCTGGGGGCGGCGGCCGCGGAATGCATGTGGTGCATCGGCCTGAGCAGCTGCGCGAAGCTGTGAGCCTCGCTCAGCAAGAGGCCGCTAATGCTTTTGGTAACCCAGCCGTGTTCCTGGAAAAATATCTTACGAAACCACGGCACATCGAATTCCAGGTCTTATGTGACACCCATGGCCACGCCATTCATTTGGGGGAGCGCGATTGTTCGCTGCAAAGGCGTCACCAAAAAGTGCTGGAAGAGTCGCCGGCTCCCGGCATTACCGAGGAGCAGCGCCAGCGCATCGGAGCCCTTTGCGTCAAGGCCTGCAAGGACATTGACTATGTGGGCGCAGGGACCTTCGAGTTCTTGTACGAGGAGGGCCAGTTTTACTTCATTGAGATGAATACCCGTATCCAGGTTGAGCACCCCGTGACCGAAACCGTGACGGGAGTGGACTTGGTACGCGCCCAGATTGAAATTGCCGATGGCCAAACTCTGGCCTACCAACAGGACGACATCCGTTGGCAGGGGCATGCAATTGAATGTCGGCTGAACGCCGAGGACTCTTTGAGCTTTGCCCCCTCACCTGGTGAAATCACCAAGTTTCATGCACCTGGCGGCCCCGGCGTACGAATTGACTCGCATATTTACGCCGGCTACAGGGTCCCGCCGCACTACGACTCCATGATTGGCAAATTAATCGTCAGTGGTGACAGCCGCGAGATTGCCATGGCGCGCACCCGCGGCGCCCTGGAGGAACTCATCCTGGAGGGGGTCAAAAACAACCGTGAACTCCACCTACGTATTTTGGCCGATCCGGCCTTCGTTGAAGGGGGGGTGTCGATCCACCATCTAGAAGCGCGGATGGAGGAGTGGCGCGAGAGTGAGTGATTGGCACGAGCTGCACCTGCGCACCGCGCAACCGGAAGCGTTAAGCGAAATTCTCGAGGCCTGCGGGGCCTTGGCGGTCACCTTCAGCGACGCTGAGGACAATCCCGTACTGGAACCGGCACCGGGACAAACTCCACTGTGGCAGCACACGCGTGTGACCGGTTTGTTCCCTGGCGACGTCGATCGTGAGCAGGTTGAGACTTCGCTTCGCCTCGGCGGCGAGGCCTATATTCTCAGCCTGCAATGGGGTGATCTGGCCGAGCAAGTGTGGGAGCGCGCGTGGCTGGACCATTTTCAGCCCATCGATTTTGGGCAATGGCTACGTGTAGCGCCTCATGGCGCGGAGGTTCCCAATGATCAGCGGCGCACGCTGCGCCTGGACCCAGGGCTCGCTTTTGGAACGGGAACCCACCCCAGCACGGCGCTATGCCTGGAATGGATAGGCCAGCACAATTTAGAGGGTCGCACCGTTCTGGATTACGGCTGTGGCTCTGGAATTCTTGCCATCGCCAGCGCTATGGCTGGTGCCACGGAGGTCATCGCCTGCGATATTGACCCGCAGGCCGACACCTCGACCCGCAACAATGCCCAAGCCAATCACCAAAACATTACGGTGGTCAGCTGCGCACAGGCCGCCCAGCGCCGCTACGACTTGGTTATTGCCAACATTCTGGCCGGCATCCTGGTAGAGCTGGCCCCCACCCTTCAGGGCTGTCTCAACCCCCAAGGCCAGCTGCTCTTGGCGGGGCTGCTCAACGACCAAGCAGCCCTGGTGGAAGACGCATTTCCGGAATTGCAGTTTGCGCGATATGTCCAAGGGCAATGGTGTGCACTCCTGGGCACACTAAAGGATTGCGACTAGACAATTCGCGCGGGGCCGGTATCATTCGTCGGTTCTTCGTTGCCCCGGCCTCGATCCCCGCTTATGTCTGAGTCGGCCTCTCCGCCGCTGAACCAACCTCTTGGTGAGTACGTTGAAGCCTGCGTGCAGGATTACTTGCGCACGCTCAACGGCGCCCAACCGGCCCCTTTGTACGAAACGCTGATGGAAGAGTTCGAGCGCCCCCTCCTGCGCGCTGTCTTAGCCCATTGCGAAGGGAATAACACCAAAGCCTCCGCCATTTTGGGGATCAACCGCGCCACGCTGCGTAAGAAGCTGCAGAAATACAATCTCTCTGCATAACGACGAAGGCGACCTTGTTGACCTTTTACTCACCTCTTGATTGAGCTTGCTCCATGATTACCGCGCACCCGGACAGTGGCGACCTGCATGGTCGGCGTCCTATTCAAACCGCCCTTATTTCGGTTTCTGACAAAACGGGCATTGAAGAATTCGCCCGCTCCTTAAGCGCGCGTGGGGTCACCCTCATCAGCTCCGGTGGTACCGCGAAACAATTGCGCGCCGCCGGACTGGAAGTCCGCGAAGTTGCGGAACACACTGGATCTCCAGAGATTTTGGGTGGGCGGGTCAAAACTCTGCACCCACGCATTCACGGCGGCATCTTGGCGCGCCGCGGGGTGGACGAGCAGACACTGGCCGAAGAAGACATCACGCCCATCGATCTCGTGGTCGTGAACTTGTATCCCTTCGCCGCCACCGTCGCTGGCGATGCGGACTATGCGACTGCGGTGGAAAATATCGACATCGGTGGCCCCGCCATGCTGCGCGCCGCCGCGAAGAATCACCGTGATGTCACCGTCCTGGTTGACCCCAGTGATGCCGCCGAGCTGCTGCGGGAGATTGACGCAGGCGGACCCGACTTCGCCCTACGTCAGCGCTTGGCGCTCAAGGCCTTTGCGCATACTGCAGCCTACGACGCCGCCATTGTGGACTGGATGGGCCGCTGCGATGACAACACACCGCAGGCACGTACCCTAGGGCCTTACATCGGCGGTCAATGGCGCTTACATACGGCCCTGCGCTACGGCGAGAACCCTCACCAGGCGGCCGGCTTTTACGCCGACGCACGCCCCGTTGCAGGGACTTTAGCGGGTGCTGAATTACTGCAAGGCAAAGCCTTGTCGTACAACAACATTGCCGATGCCGATGCCGCCTGGACCTGCGTGAACGAATTCCAGGGCCCAGCCTGTGTCATCGTCAAGCACGCCAACCCCTGCGGCGTTGCGCTGGGTGCTGACCTCGGTAGCGCCTATGAACGCGCCTATGCCTGCGACGCCACCTCTGCCTTCGGCGGCATTATCGCCGTGAATGACGAGGTGGATGCTGCGCTGGCGCAATCGATTCTCGAGCGTCAATTCTTGGAAGTGCTCATTGCTCCGGCTTTTAGCGCACAAGCGCTAGAAGTGCTCGCCTCGAAGCCGAATGTGCGTGCCCTCGCGACTGGGGGACCCTTGGCACGTAGCTCACGCTTAGACCTACGCAGTGTCAGCGGAGGAATGTTAGTCCAGGAGTCTGACACTCTTTGTCTGCAAGACAAAGACGTGCGCAGCGTGACCGCCCAGCCCATCGAAGCCGAACAGCTCACCGACCTTCGCTTTGCGTGGTCTGTGGTCAAAATGGTCAAGAGCAATGCCATCGTGTTCGTCAAAGACGGGCGCACACTGGCGATTGGTGCGGGGCAGATGAGTCGCCTGGACAGCGTGCGCATTGCCGTGCGCAAAGCCGAGGGTGCTGGTTTATCTCTGGATGGCAGCATCATGGCCTCCGATGCCTTTTTCCCCTTCCCCGACGCGATGCTTGCGGGCGTAGAGGCTGGCGCCAAAACGATTATCCAGCCCGGAGGCTCTATGCGTGACGAAGCCGTCATCGCTGCCGCCGATGCCGCCGGAGTCGCCATGGCCTTGACCGGGCGTCGGCACTTCCGACACTAAGTAGTCATTCCCTCATATGAGGCTGCCCCTATCCAGGGGCAGAACCTCCTTGCGAATGCACCGCACTGGTTTGGCTTGAACCCACGCGGAGTCGGCATTTCTCCTGCTCAGGGAGGAACGCGCAGCATGCGCAACCACCCCATGGCCATGGTATGGGGGATATCGCAAGCGCCTCAGGAGTCGTAGGGCGCCGCGGAAAACCGCAGAAGCTCCGCTCAGGAGCCATGCTCTGGGTCAGAATAGTCCACCGCCAGGATGGTCCATACCCGCATGCCCTGCTCCGTATCCAAGCTCACTTCCACTTCATCGTCAACCTGTTTGCCGATCAGTGCCCGCGCCAATGGGGCTCGCCAATTCACTAAGCCCTTGGCTGGGTTGGCCTCATAGTCGCTCACCAGTTGAAAGCGCCGATCCTCACCGCGGTCACTTTGGATATGCACATGGGCCGCAAACCGCACCTTGGAGCAGTCCGCTGGAGCTTGTCGAATCACCTGCGCGGTATCGATGAGTCGCCCGAGGTAACGAAGGCGCCGGTCGAGTTCGCGCAATTCTTTTTTGCGGTAGATGTACTCCGCGTTTTCCGAACGGTCCCCCTCAGCGGCGGCCGCCGATAGGGCGTCTACCACCAGATGGCGCCGCTCCCAGCATTGTTGATGCTCCTGGCGTAGACGATCCCAGCCCGGTGGCGTCAGCAGGGTACCGGGATTCATCGGACCACCACCGCGTAACCGCCTGTTGCAACAGGCATTCGCGACAAAAATCGCGCAACCCCATGTGATCGAAGGCCTCGCCTGCGGCAGGAGCGCGCCAGGCCATGCGAACACTGTGCGCATCGGCATCCAAAATTTGTAAACACGGACGACCCTGTTCGAAGCCGACCCGAACTCGCGCTCCGGACATCAGAGCTTCTCCTCAACAAACCAGGCTTCATATTAATGATAATGATTGCTATTTGCAATTAATAAAAGACATCACGTTGTTCGCCCAGAATTGCACCTAGGCCGTGGAGCCCGCCACTCGCTTTGCGCGGGTGTGTCGTCCGAGCATGGCAGGCTGGCTACAGCGGCGGTGTTGACTGAGGCACGAAGAAATCGGGCACCAACTGAGCACCGGGAGTCACCGCATACTGCTCAAAGTCGGTCACTCCTGCCTCTTTGAGGACGAGGTCATCAATGAAGAATTGCCCGGTCGTGCTGCGGGCCGACTGGGTGAGAATATGCCAGGCCGCATCCCCCATGATCTCCGGCTTACGGCTCGCGGCCGCCATTTGCTCCCCCCCCAAGAGGTTGCGTACAGCCGCCGTGGCGATGGTTGTCCGCGGCCACAGGCAATTGAAAGCAATACCGTCGCGGCGAAACTCCGCCGCCATCGCCCAGGCATAAATGCTCATGTTGTACTTAGCCACACTGTAGGCGGGGTGTTTATCGAACCACTGTAGGTCCCAATCCAGGGGTGGAGACAAATTCAAAACATGCGGGTTCTCTGCCTGTCTGAGGTGGGGCACGCAGCTACGCGCCACCAAAAAACTTCCCCGCGCATTGATCTGGTGCATGAGGTCATAGCGCTTCATATCCAAGGTTTCAGAGCCCCCCAAATTGATGGCGCTAGCATTGTTGACACAAATGTCTATGCCGCCGAAGGTCTCCACCGCTTTGGCGACGGCTGCCAACACCTGCTCCTCGGAGCGAATGTCGCAGATCAATGGAAGCGCCTCACCACCCGCTTCCCGCACCTCCTCCGCCGCGGTATAGATGGTGCCCTCTAACTTGGGGTGGGGCTCGGCCGTTTTCGCGGCAATCACCACTCTGGCGCCGTCGCGCGCTGCGCGCTTGGCAATGGCCAAGCCAATTCCCCTTGAGGCGCCAGTTATAAACAACACTTTGTTTTGCAGACTCATCGAATCTCCTCCAGTTCATTGGCCGGTGCAATGCGGCCCGCAATGCTAATCTGTAAGACTACCTTGGGAGCGATGCACTATGGCGTCTGGACACCGCCTGACTCTATTCATTCTATGCGGATTGGTACTGGGCACTTTGCTAGGCGAAGGCCTCTACCGGTGGTACGACGGCAATGTATCCGCCGCCTGGATCACACCACTTTCTCTGCTCGGAAACACCATCTTTATGGGAGCCCTGAAGATGGTGCTCCTCCCGCTGATCGTCTCCAGCGTTATCGTTGGGGTGTGCAGCATTGGTGATCCCCGGCACCTGGGCCGCCTCGGAGGGCGCGCTTTACTCTACTACTTCGGCACCATGTTCATCGCTGTGGTCACCGGCTTGGTCATCGTCACGACGCTACAACCAGGCGACCCGCAGGGTACGGGAACCGGCTTAGGTTTGGCTGTGATTGAGAGCGGCGAAAGTAGTTATGCACAAACCAACGAAACCCAGCGTACGCGAATTGAGGAAACCGGCCAGGGTGGGCTGGGACGGGTGGCGCAAAACCTGCTGTCGCAGCTCGTCCCCGCCAATCCCCTTGGCGCAGCCGCAAACTTTCAGCTGCTCCCTGTCATAGCGTTTTCCATATTCCTCGGCCTCGCTCTGGTTACCACCGGCGACAGGGCCAAGCCACTCGTAGCAGTGTTTGAGTCCTTGCTCGCTGCCAGTATGCGCTTGGTGGATTGGATTCTCGCTCTGGCCCCATTGGGTGTGCTGGCTCTGGTGGCCTGGACGGTGGCACGCATCGGACTGGGCTCTTTGTTTGGCCCACTCAGCTGGTATGTGCTCGCTGTACTGCTTGGTCTGGCCGTCCACGGCCTGGTCACCCTCCCGCTGCTACTGCGCGGCTTCAGCGGAGCCTCTCCCTGGCAATTCGCTCGCGGCATGCGCCCCGCGCTGCTCACCGCCTTTGGCACCGACTCAAGCTCTGCCACCTTACCCGTGACCATCGAATGCGCCCAGACAGCCGGGGCCTCCAAGCGCTCCAGCCGCTTTGTATTGCCGCTCGGGGCCACCATCAATATGGACGGTACAGCGCTCTATGAGGCAGTCGCCGTGGTGTTCTTATTCCAAGCCTACGGCATCTCTTTAGGCCCTGAGCAACTTATCATCGTCGCCATTACCGCCACACTGGCCGCTGTGGGCGCCGCCGGCATCCCCTCCGCCGGCCTGGTCACCATGGTGATTGTTGTGGAGGCCGTGAACGCAAGCTTAGGCCCCTCAGTCGCTGCCCTGCCTATGGCTGCGGTAGGCATCATCTTAGGCATAGATCGCTTGCTGGATATGTGCCGCACTGTGGTCAACGTCTGGGGTGACGCGGTTGGCGCCCGCATACTCAGCCGCTACGCACCGGACGACTCTGCAGCAGACCACTCGTCTTCCTAGACGGGCGCATAAGACGTCGGCGCCCCGAGTGCACGACCCCCAGGTGGGGACGCACCCGCTATAGCACGGCGAAACGACGCAGCTGCCAGGCATCCGCGAGGGGGCTCTAGCAGCGCATTGCATCAGGTCATCTATCCAGAACTGATCTCAGGCTCTCGCATCGTCGTGCCTCCTGGCGACGCCCGGACAAGACCGGCCCCACCAGGGGGTGTTCGCTGACTGGAGGCTAACTTCGCGCTGGCTTAGAACTGATAACGTAAGAAGAGCTGCGCGAAGTCACGATCTCGGAGCAGGTTCTGGGCGCCGCCACCGGTATACCAGCCATAGCCGGCATTAAACGACCAAGCGCTCTTGTAACGGGTTTCGATGTTCAAGTAGGCGGATTTCCGCCCTTCAACAAAGTTCTCACCCGGTCCAGGTGATATCCCGTTCACATCATGCCCAAGGATAAAGAAGGGCTGAACGGAGATGCCCGGCAAGACGGACTCGTAGCGCACAATACCAATCAGGCGATAGCCCCAGGCTGACTGGGTGGTGTACTGGTTGGTTTCCTGCTGAGGGTTAAAACGCAAACCATCCGCACCCGCAACGCAAATCCCCGGATAACAACCTGGGGCCTCTTGCCGGATCTGCTCTGGTGAGGCGTTGGTATCCCCCGCCGCCAGAGAATCTGGGTCGACCACACCAGCGGAGGCATGTCTGTAAGTGCCCGGAGCTTCGATCTGGAACACGTGATTGGCCGGCGCGTTCAGCAAGCGATTGGCGCCTGCCTCAAACAACAAAATGACTTGGTCAGCACCAATGGGATTCTGGGTGTTGCCCAGGATATAGGTTGCCCCCAAGGTGAACTGCAGCGTTTGAATGCGCTCAAAGCCTCGAATGTAGCTATTCGGGACGTTCTCGCCCACGGTGTTCCCGCGATAACTGGTGATAAAACTGGGGAAGGAGCGTTGCACAGAAGGCGCATCACCACCATTGCCGTTGGGCCCCAACACCACGGGTACCTGAGGGATCAGGTTAAAGGTGTTCGGGCCGGACTGACTCAGAGGGTCCTGGGTACCGGGTATCAAGCCACCACAGGGGACCGCATTTTCATCCACTTGAGTGGCACCGCCTTGTAAGGATCGGTGACAGGATGTCAGCGTAGGGCCAAAGCCCGAAAACACCAAATCTTCGGGGTCCACCTGCACGGGCTGGTTGGGCCGGTAAGCGAACTCACCTTGCAGAGATAGATCGCCAAAGGCGGTGTTAAATGACATGCCATACATGCGAATGTCCTCCGGATACTCCAGAACAAAATCCAAAGTGTCCAGAGGAACGGCATCCGTCACCTCACCGGTGCCGATGAGCTGCAACCCATTGCTGATCACGGGTAAAGGAATAATGCTACCAAGCGCTCCCGTAATCTCATCAATGCCGCCACCCAGCGGGTCCAGCAAGGCCTCTCCCAGTCCGCCCAAATTCGCTAAATCTTCGGCGAGGGGCAGGTTAGGACACGCCAACAATAAGCTGGCGAGGTTAAAGGCATCCACGCCACTATTCGCACCCTGCCCGGCCGGGGCATTAGGATGGGTCCGCGCGCAGCTTAAATCGGTGGCATAGGTGCTGAAAAAGGGCAGCCGCGAGTGGTAGTTCATGAAATAGAAGCCGATGTCCGTCCCATTGTTCAGGTCTTCGGCGTAGTACTTAAAGCTCACACCGAACTGGCCACTGTCGCTGGCCTCCAGATCGCGACTGCGTCTGTAGGAGGTCAAGGTGGAATCGGTCAATGCCGCCAAGGGGTTATTCAGTGGAGTCCCTATTCCGTAGGGGTCATCCGCGGCTCCGCCGAAGGAGACATTGAAGTGGTCCACAACATCGTTGGTGCCAAGATCAGCAAAGCTAAAGAAGGTTCCGGGAGTGGGCGCCTCTAGGGGCTGCCATTCCAATTGGTAAAACGCCTCTATAGACAGGTTGTCGGTCAATCCTGTGGTCGCATAGAGGGTATTGATCGGGATGAACACCTCTTCTGGGGTGAAGCCGATCCGGAAGAAGTTGTTGGCGTTTACAGGGTTGGCTGAGTTCAAAGACCCCAGCACCAATAGTGTAGATTCCCCCCAAGAGACCGACTGACGCCCGAGTTTCAGGGACAGCTCGCGACCACCTGGTAAGTCGAAGTAGGTGTAGAAGTACAGATCCAGAATCTGCAGGTCGGTCCCCGCTTGGCGCAAGGCTTCTTCGTTGGTTCGCGGAACGCTGGTGGGCAAACCAGAGCCATAACTGCCTGGAAGCACTCCAACGGCATCGAGCCCCGTACCTAAGACATCCGCTTCGGACGGGGGCGTGCAGTCGGCTCGATCAGGCCCGGAACAATCGAGATAGTTCGGTCGAAACTCGTCAAAGTCGTTGTTGACGAAATCGTAAAAATACAACCAACGCCCAAATATGCCCCAGTTATCGCCCTCAAGATTGACGTCTTGGGTCAGCTTAAAGGGGGCTTGAATGAGATCGTAGCGATCGTAGTTCCAGTTGCCATTATCGAAGTTCGTCGAAAACTGGCCGGTCTGGTTCACCAGGGCCATGCCGGGACCTAGGTCGTTCTGATTAATGCCCTGACAGGAGTTGGCATTCACGCCATTCTGGGTACCACATGCCAGCGGGTTGATATTGGCTTTGCCCAAGAGATCCTGGCTGCGATCCTGCATACGCATGGCCGCGCCAAGCGTCATGGAGGTGTTCAGTACCCCCTGCAACTCCTGACCAAAAAAATCCAGATCAAACTGTAGCGCTGAAGCTGGCGTGGCAAACAGAGCCGCGCACAGCAAACCGCTGCCGCGCATGAACGTGCGTTGTGTCATGGACAATCCCTTCAATCTCCCCTCGAACACCTCATGTGCCCGTCTTTATATTGTACGCGGTCATCAGTCTGACACAAACAAAAAACCCCGCGTAAAGCGGGGTTTTTTTCGTCAGCCGCCAGATTTACTCGGCGCTGGGTGTTTGCTCTGCAACTTCGTCGCGACCAACAAGCTCTACGTATGCCATGGGAGCGTTGTCCCCGGCACGGAAACCGCACTTGAGAATACGAAGATAGCCACCGGGGCGTTCTTTGTAACGGGGCCCAAGGTCAGTGAACAGCTTGCCCACCATGTCCTTGTTGCGCAGGCGGGAAAACGCCAGGCGACGGTTGGCCACGGTATCCGTTGCTGCACGTGTGATCAACGGCTCAGCCACCCGGCGCAGTTCTTTAGCGCGAGGCAGCGTGGTTTTGATCAGCTCATGCTCAAACAGGCTGTTGGTGAGGTTCTGCATCATGGCCTTGCGATGCGAACTCTCGCGGCCCAACTGACGTCCAGAATTGCGATGGCGCATGGTTTGTTTCCTTTATCCGCCGAGGCCTTAAGCCTCGGTTTGTGGCGTTTGCCAATTTTCTAAGGTCATGCCCAAGCCCAAATCGTGGGACGCGAGCACATCTTTGATTTCCGTGAGGGACTTCTTACCAAGGTTCGGCGTTTTAAGAAGGTCGGCCTCAGTGCGGCGTACGAGGTCACCGATGAAGTGGATATTCTCTGCCTTGAGGCAGTTTGCACTGCGTACGGTGAGTTCCAAATCTTCGATGGGACGCAGCAACATAGGATTAATGTTGTCGGTTTCCTCTTCCTCGGCGTTACCTTCCTGCTGCAAGCCAACAAAGACCTGAAGTTGCTCATGAAGGATACGCGCCGCTGCGCGCACCGCATCTGCCGGGCTGATCCCGCCATTGGTGCTGACATCCAGAACCAACTTATCGAGGTTGGTCCGCTGCTCTACACGCGCCGCCTCAACGGCGTAGCTGACACGGCGTACAGGACTGAAGCTGGCATCCAAGGGCAAACCACCCACGAGGTCTGCCTCTTCCTCGGACAAATGCGCCCGACTCGCCGCAGGTTGGTAGCCGCGCCCCCGCGATACCGTCAGGACGATGTCAAGGGATCCACCAGTTAGGGTCGCAATGTACGAATCTGGGTTCATGACTTCTACATCGTGATCCAGAGTGATGTCAGCCGCAGTAACGGGGCCCTCACCAGACTTTTTCAGATGTAACTTCGCCGATTGACGAGCAGTCATGGCCACAGCAACGTTCTTGAGGTTGAGGAGGATATCGAGAACGTCCTCCTTCACCCCATCAATGGCTGAGTACTCGTGCACGACCCCAGCAATCTCTACTTGAGTAATCGCAGCGCCGGGAATGGAAGACAGCAAGGTGCGCCGTAGCGCATTGCCCAGGGTGTGGCCAAAGCCACGCTCGAGAGGCTCGAGGACGATACGCCCGCGGTGGGGACCCACTTCCTCAATGGCACTAACTTTGGGAACCAGCAGTTCAGCAACACCAACCATGTTTGTTTCTCTCTCCTTCGCCGATTACTTGGAGTAAAGCTCGACGACGAGGTTTTCGTTTACATCTTCTAAAAACTCGTCCCGATCTGGAACACGTTTGAAAATGCCTTCAAATTTCTTGTCGTCCACTTGCAGCCATTCCTTGATACCCACCTGTTGGGCAACATTCATGGCGTCTTGGATGCGAATTTGGGCACGAGACTTCTCGCGCACTGCCACCACATCCTCGGGCGACACTTGATAGGACGCAATGTTGACGGTTTGGCCATTGACCGAAATCGCCTTGTGCGAGACCAGCTGACGTGCTTCAGCGCGAGTAGCGGCAAAGCCCATGCGGTACACCACGTTGTCTAAGCGCCGCTCTAATTGTTGCAGCAGGATCTCGCCCGTTGAGCCTTTTTGCTGAGCAGCACGACGGTAGTAGTTACGGAACTGACGCTCCAACACACCGTAGATATAACGCAGCTTTTGCTTTTCTTGAAGCTGTAGCTTGTAGTCAGAAGACTTGGACCGCTTCGCTGCAGCACCATGTTGACCGGGTGGAGTGTCTAGCCGGCACTTGCCATCCAGACCACGACCACGGCTTTTGAGGAACAGATCCGTGCCAACGCGACGGGACTGTTTGCACTTAGGACCAGTATATTTCGCCATCGTGTAATTCCTTAGACCCGACGCCGCTTAGGTGGGCGGCAGCCATTGTGCGGGATGGGGGTCACATCTGTGATGTTGGTAATCCGGAAACCCACAGCATTCAGCGAGCGCACAGCAGACTCTCGGCCGGGACCGGGGCCTTTTACGCGCACTTCCAGGTTCTTCACCCCATGTTCCTGGGCGGCAACGCCGGCCTTTTCAGCAGCCATCTGAGCCGCAAATGGAGTGCTCTTACGAGAGCCCTTGAAACCACTGCCACCGCTAGTCGCCCAGCTGAGCGCGTTGCCCTGGCGGTCCGTGATCATCACGATAGTGTTGTTAAAGGTCGCGTGAATGTGCGCAATACCTTCGGCGATGTTTTTGCGGACGCGCTTGCGTGCGCCGCGCGCCGGTTTTGCTTGAGCCATGAGTTCTTAAATTCCGAATTAACGCTTGATGGGACGCCGTGGCCCTTTACGGGTACGCGCATTGGTCCGCGTACGCTGGCCGCGCAGAGGCAAACCCCGCCGATGGCGTAAGCCGCGATAGCAACCCAGGTCCATCAGGCGTTTGATGTTCATTGAGACTTCCCGCCGAAGATCACCCTCGACGATGTATTTAGCCACCTCGGTACGCAAAGATTCGACTTCGCCATCCGAGAGTTCTTTGATCTTCCGTGCCGGTTCCACACCTGCACCTGCGCAAATGGCCTTCGCCCGCGTAGGGCCCACACCATAGATCGCTTGCAGTGCGATAACGGAATGCTTATTGGCCGGCACGTTGATGCCCGCGATACGAGCCATGAATTATTCTCCGAAAACAGTAACGAGGTGCGGGAAAACCGCGAATTTTAGCTTTTACGCTAAGCAGAAATCAAGTCAGCCCTGACGCTGCTTGTGCCGGGCATCCGAGCTGCAGATCACACGGACCACACCATTACGGCGGACCACTTTGCAGTTACGGCACATTTTCTTAACCGAGGCGCGAACTTTCACGTCGTACTCCTAACACTCAGGACCGTACCGCGCTGGTACGACCGTTGCCTTTGAGGTTGGCCTTTTTCAGAAGGCCATCATATTGATGGGACATCATGTGCGCCTGTAGCTGCGCCATAAAGTCCATGACCACCACCACGATGATCAGCAAGGATGTGCCACCGAAATAGAACGGCACATTCCAGCCCAAAATTAAAAACTCCGGTAGCAAACACACGGCGGTGATATAGGCTGCGCCTACCACAGTCAACCGCGTCAGTACCTTGTCGATATATTGTGCCGTAGAACGCCCGGGGCGAACTCCAGGCACATAAGCATTCGAACGCTTCAAGTTGTCCGCTGTGTCTTTGCTGTCAAAGACGATAGCGGTGTAGAAGAAGCAAAAGAACACAATGAGCATGGCGTACAGCAACACGTACAGTGGCTGACCTGGCGACAAGGTATTCGCTACCGTTTGCACAAGACCACCGCCCTCTTCCCCGAAAAACCGCACCATTGAGGCCGGGAACAGGATGAGGCTGCTGGCGAAGATGGGCGGGATAACACCGGCCATGTTCAATTTCAGCGGCATGTGCTGCGACGGGGCCGCATACACCCGGCGCCCCTGCTGACGGCGTGCGTAGTGGATAGGAATCCGCCGTTGAGCACGCTCCACGTACACCACAAGTGCCGTCACTCCGAGCGTGAAGGCCGCAATGGCGAGTAGCTGCCAACCCTGGATAGACCCATCCGACACCATCTGAGCGGTGCCGCCCAGAGCTGATGGGAGCCCAGCCACGATACTGGTGAAAATGAGGAGTGAGATGCCATTCCCGATGCCACGCTCCGAGATTTGCTCCCCGAGCCACATGAGAAACATCGTCCCCGTCACCAGGGAGACCGTCGCGGTGAACACAAACCCAGGCCCAGGCGCGATGGCAATGTTATTCGACTGCAAAGCAACCGAAGCGCCAACCGCTTGGAAGGTCGCCAAAGCCAATGTGCCGTAACGCGTGTACTTGGTAATTTTGCGACGCCCAGACTCGCCTTCTTTACGCAGCTCTTTGAGCGAAGGCGTCACCGCCGTCATCAATTGCATGATGATGGACGCGGAGATGTAGGGCATGATCCCCAAGGCAAAGATCGACAAGCGCTCTAGGGCACCACCGGTAAACATCACCCCTAAATCGAGGATGGTACCGCTTTGTTGCTCGAACAAAGCCTCTAACTGAACCGGATCGATACCAGGAACTGGAATAAAGGTTCCGATTCTAAAGACCAGTAATGCGCCAAGCACAAACAAAATGCGGTTGCGCAAGTCCTGCAAGCGCCCGAAGTCAGGCATCGCGGCAGTGGCATTGCCCTTGGCCATTATTCGACCTTACCGCCCGCCGCTTCGATCTGTGCCTTCGCACCAGCAGTCGCAGCAATGCCAGATACAGTCACCGCAACATCAAGCTCACCATTTTTGATGATTTTGACAATCTCGGCGTGGCCAGGAACCAAACCTGCTGCCTTCAGTGCAGCGATATCGACAGTCTCGCCGGAGAAGCGCGCAAGCTTAGCAGTCCCCACTTCAGCACGAAGGTCGCGCATGGCGCTGGTGAAACCACGTTTGGGCAAGCGGCGGTAGATTGGCATCTGGCCGCCTTCAAAGCCGACCTTGTGATAACCGCCACTACGCGCTTTCTGGCCCTTAACACCACGGCCGCTGGTCTTACCCAGGCCTGAACCCGGGCCACGACCAACGCGCTTAGCAACAACGCGGGCACCGTCGGCCGGAGAAAGGTCATTCAGTTTCATCAGACCGACTCCACTTTAAGCATGTAGGAGATTTTGTTGACCATCCCCATGTTCTCGGGGGTGGCTTCACGAACAACACTTTGGTGCATCTTGCGCAGGCCCAAACCATGAGCGCAGGCTTTATGCGATTGCAACCGTTTATTCAGGCTGCGCACCAGGGTGAGGCGCACTTGTTTATCAGCCATTGGTTTACTCCAAACTCTTAGGCCGCGCCGCCGACGATGTCGGACACGGCTTTGCCACGCTTGGCGGCAATGTATTCAGGATCGTGTACCGAGCCCAGTGCGTTGATCGTCGCCCGCACAATATTGAGCGGGTTACGTGAGCCATAAGACTTGGCCAGAACGTTCGAAACGCCTGCAGCTTCAAGAACTGCGCGCATCGCACCACCAGCAATAACGCCAGTACCTGAAGACGCGGGACGCATGAGCACCTGAGTGGCGCCATGGGTTCCAACCACGCGGTGGTGAATGGTGTCGCCTTTGAGGTGCACCGTCACCATGTTTTTGCGAGCACGCTCCATGGCTTTCTGGATTGCGGCAGGCACCTCACGCGCCTTGCCGTACCCGAAGCCCACGCGACCATTACCGTCTCCAACAACCGTCAACGCGGTGAAGCCAAACTGGCGGCCACCCTTGACGACCTTGGCAACACGGTTGATGCCAACGAGCTTTTCAATAAGATCGCCGTTGTCTGTATCCGTACGAGCCATGTTGAACCTTTCCAATAATTAGAACTTGAGGCCGGCTTCGCGCGCGGCCTCGGCCAGCGCCTGAACGCGACCGTGGTATTTGAAACCGGCCCGGTCAAAGGCCACTTGTTCGACGCCAGCGGCTTTAGCCCGCTCAGCAATCAATGAACCAATTTTCTTGGCAGCATCGACGTTTCCAGTAGCGCCGCCGCGGAAATCCTTTTCTACGGTTGAAGCGCTGGCCAAGGTCTGATCGCCATCGGCCGAGATGACCTGGGCGTAGATGTGGCGCGGTGTCCGGAAAATCGTCAGACGAATGGAACCAGATTCGAAAATGCGGGCCCGCGTCCGACGCGCGCGCCGCAGGCGCGTTTGTTTCTTGTTCATGACAGGACCTACTTCTTCTTAGCTTCTTTGCGACGAATGATCTCGCCAGCGTATTTAATCCCTTTGCCCTTGTAAGGCTCAGGCGGACGCCATGCGCGGATCTCTGCAGCCGTCTGCCCGAGGACTTGCTTATCTGCGCCCTTGAGGACGATTTCCGTCTGACTCGGCGTTTCGGCAGACACACCTTCAGGGAGCTGATAGTCCACAGGATGGGAGAAGCCCAAACTCAGACCCAAAACCTTACCCTTGGCCTGCGCGCGGTAACCCACACCAACCAACTCCAGCTTGCGCTCGAAACCCTGGCTCACACCGTGAACCATGTTGGCAATCAGCGCCCTCGCCGTACCGGCCTGTGCATAGGTCTTCGCACTCTCCAGCGGGACCAGACGTAGAATCTTGTCTTCCTGCTCTAAGGTGACCTCGGGGTGCAACTGCATGCTGAGCTCGCCCTTGGACCCTTTAACCCGTACGGTGCGACCGTCCGCCTTGACTTCAACGCCAGCGGGCAGCTCAATCTCTTTTTTCGCGACACGAGACATTACATAGCCTCCTTAGGACACGACGCAGAGCACTTCACCGCCCTGCCCGAGTTCGCGCGCCTTACGATCTGCGACCACGCCCTTGGAAGTCGAAATGATCGCCACGCCTAATCCACCAAGCACGCTTGGCAGGTCCTTGCAGCTTTTGAAGACGCGCAGCGACGGCTTTGACACCCGGCGCAGCTCCTCAATAACCGGCTTACCTTCAAAATAACGTAGGTCCACCACCAGCTCGCGACGGGCACCTTCACCCTGCTCGCGAACACCGCCGACGTAGCCTTCATCGACAAGAACGTCCAAGATCGACTTCTTCAGCGTAGACGCTGGAATCACGACCGACTTGGCATGGGTGCGTTGTGCGTTACGAATACGCGTGAGCATATCCGCGACGGGATCAGTCATACTCATGTTACCGATATCCCCTGTATTACCAGCTGGAAAGAGTCAATCCGGGGAGCTCACCTTTCATGGCGAGTTCACGGACCTTATTGCGGCACAAGCCAAAACGCTTGTAGACGGCGTGCGGACGACCAGTGATGGCGCAACGCGTCTGCTGCCGAACGGGGCTGCTATCGCGTGGCAATTTCGCCAACGCCTGCACAGCTGCGTAACGCTCGTCAAAAGGTGTGTCCGGATTGTTGATCGTTGCCTTAAGGGCAGCACGCTTGGCGGCCATGCGGGCAACAAGTTTGCTGCGCTTGTTCTCACGCGCAACCATACTTTTTTTAGCCATAACTCAATTAGGTCCTTACTTCCGGAAGGGGAACTGGAAAGCATCCAGCAACGCCCGACCTTCTTCGTCCGTGCGAGCCGTCGTGGTGATGGTGATATCCATGCCACGCAACTTGTCGATTTTGTCGTAATCGATTTCCGGAAAGATAATTTGCTCCGTCACGCCGAAGCTGTAGTTACCCTGCCCGTCGAAAGACTTGGGGTTAATGCCCCGGAAGTCACGAATACGCGGCAACGCAACCGTAACTAGACGCTCGAGGAACTCGTACATACGCTCGCGGCGCAGGGTCACCTTGCAGCCGATGGGCCAACCGTCACGGATCTTAAAGCCAGCAACCGACTTGCGACTCATCGTCACAACAGGCTTCTGACCAGCGATCTTGGTCATATCGCCAACAGCGTGCTGGATAATCTTCTTATCCGTAACTGCATCACCAAGCCCCATGTTCAAGGTCACTTTAGTAATACGCGGCACAGCCATTGGGGACACGCCAAGCTGCTCCTGCAATTGCGGACGCAGCTTTTCGTTATAAAGCGTTTGATAATTTGACATTTCTAATCCGCCCCTCAGCTGCCGACCACGTCGCCCGTGGAACGATAGACGCGCTGCTTGCGGCCTTCGACTTCACGGAAGGAGACTCGGTCGCCTTTTTCTGTCTTGGGGTTGTAGAGCATGACGTTGGACGCATTGATCGGCGCCTCAACCTCGACGATGCCACCGGCAACACCAGCGTTTGGGTTTGGCTTCTGGTGCTTCTTCACCAGGTTCAAACCTTCAACGATGACGCGACCATCTTTGCGGATCGCAGTGACAGTACCGCGGCGACCACGGTCACGACCGGTTGTAACGATGACATCGTCACCAGTACGCAAACGGTTCATTTAGAGTACCTCCGGCGCCAGCGAAATGATGCGCATGTACTTTTCACGCAATTCCCGGGTCACGGGGCCAAAAATACGAGTGCCGATCGGCTCAAGCTTTGCATTCAGCAAGACAGCGGCATTGCCATCGAACTTAATCAAAGAGCCATCGGGGCGACGTACGCCATGCGCAGTCCGCACCACAACAGCGTTGTAGACATCGCCTTTCTTGACCTTGCCGCGGGGGATCGCATCCTTCACGCTGACCTTGATGACATCACCAATGCCAGCATAGCGACGGTGTGAACCACCCAGCACCTTGATGCACTGCACGGTTTTAGCACCGCTGTTGTCTGCAGCTTGCAGGTAGCTCTCAGTCTGAATCACTTCACACCTCCCAGCACAGGCGCACGCTCGACCACGTTAACCAAGCGCCACGATTTGCTACGACTCAGCGGGCGGCACTGCTCCACCATGACGGTATCGCCAACTTTGCACTCGTTGCTTTCGTCGTGGGCGTGCACCTTGCGGCTCCGGGTAATGAACTTACCGTAGAGAGGGTGACGCATCCGACGTTCGACAACGACAGTGATGGTCTTATCCATCTTATCGCTGGAAACACGACCAACAAGCCGGGGGCTTTGCTTTTCCTGCTCACTCATGATTGTTGTTCCTGGGCGCGCAGCAAAGTCTTGCAGCGTGCGATTCCACGACGAACGTCACGAAGACGATGCGTCTTATTCGACTGACCTGTCGCCAGTTGCAGACGAAGATTCATCTGCTCACGACGCAAGTCGATGATTTCTTTGCGCAGACCTGCTGGATCAAGCGCTTTGAGGCTATCCAGTTCCATCACATCACCGTCCGATTAACAAAGGTGGTTGCAACGGGCAGCTTGGCGGCGGCCAAGCGAAAGGCTTCGCGCGCCACTTCTTCCGGCACACCTTCCATTTCGTAGAGCATCTTTCCTGGTTGAATCTGACTCACCCAGTACTCAACGTTCCCTTTACCCTTACCCATCCGAACTTCGATAGGCTTTTTGCTGATTGGCTTATCTGGAAAGATACGGATCCAGATTTTCCCACCACGCTTCACGTGACGGGTCATCGCGCGACGGGCGGCCTCAATCTGGCGCGCGGTGATACGACCGCGGCCGGTTGCCTTCAAGCCAAACTCACCGAAGGCCACACTGTTACCGTTCTGGGCCAGCCCGCGGTTGCGACCTTTTTGCTGCTTGCGGAACTTCATCCGCTTTGGCTGCATCATGACTCGTTACTCCTTAGGCTGCCGCTGTGTTGCGGTCATCTGCAGTTGCGAAGACCTCGCCCTTAAAGAGCCAAACCTTCACACCGATAATCCCGTAGGTGGTCGAGGCCTCAGCCGTGCCGTAGTCCACGTCAGCGCGCAAGGTATGCAGTGGAACCCGACCTTCGCGGTACCACTCCGTACGCGCAATTTCGGCACCGTTCAAACGACCGCTGACCTGAATTTTGATACCGCCCGCGCCAAGGCGCATAGCATTGCTCACCGCGCGGCGCATGGCTCGACGGAACATAATCCGACGCTCCAACTGCTGCGCAACGCTTTCAGCGACCAAGTAGGCATCGAGCTCCGGCTTGCGAATCTCTTCCACATTGACCTTGACCGGCATGGCAACCATTTGCGCCAGTTCAGCACGTAAGCGATCGATGTCCTCACCCTTCTTACCAATCACAATCCCCGGCCTTGCGGTGTGGATGGTGATGGCTACAGCGCCAGCCAGACGCTCAATCTGGATGCGGCTAACAGAGGCGTTCTTCAAACGCTTACGTAGCATTTCACGCACGCGGAAGTCAGCTTCTACGTTCTCACGATACTTAGACCGCTCTGCGTACCAGCGCGAACTATGCTCAGCGCTGATGCCTAAACGGAAACCAACTGGATGTACTTTTTGACCCATGATTAAACCTCTGCCACGCGCACGGTGATGTGGCTCAGCCGCTTGGTGATACGGTCGGCGCGACCCTTGGCCCGCGGCTTGATTCGCTTCATAGACGGCGCTTCATCCACAAAGATTTCACTGACCTTCAGCTCGTCAATGTCGGCGCCATCATTGTTTTCCGCATTCGCCACGGCGGATTCGAGAACCTTCTTCACCAGCGCCGCCCCCTTCTTAGGACTGAACGCCAGCAAATTAATGGCACTCTCAACAGGAAGCCCCCGTACCTGGTCTGCAACCAGGCGGACTTTCTGCGCCGAGATCCGTGCGTAGCGGTGTTTTGCAGTCGTTGCCATCTCGCTACTCCTACTTCTTCCGGTCGCCGGAATGACCTTTAAAGGTCCGGGTGGGAGAAAACTCGCCCAACTTGTGGCCGACCATGTTTTCAGTGACATACACCGGCATGTGCTGACGACCGTTGTGCACGGAGATTGTCAGACCAACCATGTCAGGCGTAACCATGGACCGACGCGACCAAGTCTTAATCGGGCGCTTCACCCGAGCGGACTGTGCCTCTTCGACCTTCTTCAACAGGCTGACTTCGACGAAGGGCCCTTTTTTAATGGAACGTGGCATCGTTTAACCCTTACTTCCGACGACGATCGCGAACGATCATCTTGTCTGTGCGCTTGTTACTACGCGTGCGATAACCCTTGGTCGGCATCGCCCAGGGGCTCACCGGATGGCGGCCACCAGAGGTACGGCCTTCACCACCACCATGCGGGTGATCAACCGGGTTCATCGCAACACCGCGAACGGTGGGACGAATACCGCGCCAGCGCTTCGCGCCCGCCTTACCCAGAGACTCCAGGCTGTGCTCACCGTTTCCGACCTCACCGATGGTGGCCCGGCATTCGGCGTGCACCTTGCGCATCTCGCCACTACGCAAACGTAGCGTGGCAAAACCGCCCTCACGAGCGACAAGCTGAACTGACGCACCGGCGCTGCGCGCCAATTGCGCACCCTTGCCAGGCTTCAGCTCGATGCAATGAACCGTGGTACCAACTGGCATATTTGCCAGCGGCATGCAGTTACCAGCAGCAATAGGGGCCGTCGCACCGCTTTGCACAGCAGCGCCGGCCTTCAGGCCTTTAGGCGCGATGATATAGCGCCGCTCACCATCCGCGTACTTCAACAGCGCAATATGCGCGGTGCGGTTGGGATCGTACTCCAAGCGCTCAACTACAGCAGGTACTGCGTCCTTGTTGCGCCGGAAGTCGATGATCCGATATTTGGACTTGTGACCACCACCGCGGTGACGCGTGGTAATACGGCCGTTATTGTTACGCCCACCGCTTTTGGACTGCGCCTCAGTCAGCGCCGCATGCGGAGCACCTTTGTGCAACTCCGGACGCAGGACGCGAACTACGTGGCGGCGACCAGCGGAAGTCGGACGAGCCTTTTGCGTGGCCATCGTTATTCTCCTTAGGCTTTGCCGCCGATGCCGGCGGTAAAGTCGATGGTCTGGCCTTCCGCCAAGGTGACGTAGGCCTTCTTCCAGTCACTCCGACGCCCCATACGACGGCCGAAGCGTTTTACCTTGCCCTTAACCTTCACAGTGGTCACCGCAGACACAGACACCCCGAAGAGGGTCTCCACAGCGCGACGGACTTGAGGTTTGGTGGCATCCGCAGCGACCTCAAAGGCAACGACGTTGTCGCCCTCGGCCAACCGCGAGCTTTTCTCAGTCACTAACGGCGCACGCAGCACCGTCAATGCCTTCTCAGCAGTGAGTGTTGTCATGCGTATTTCTCCGAAAGCGCCGCAGCAGCGTGCTGCGTGATCACGACAGTATCGGCACCAACCAGCGATACCGGATCCATCGCATCGACCGTCGTCAGAGCCAAGTGAGGAATGTTGCGCCCACCCAAGGCCAGCTCGCGGCTCAAAGCAACATCAACAACGAGGGTGCGACCCTCTGCCACGCCGCCCAACCACGCCTGCACAGCTTTGGTTTTCGCTTCTGGCAGATTAATTTCAGGCACGACGCGCAGGCGGCCGGAACGGTTCAGCTCGGACAGGATGCTGCGCATGCCTGCGCGGTACATCTTTTTGTTGACCTTCTGGCTGTGGTCGCGGTTCACGAACGCGAAAGTATGACCACCACCGCGCCAGATCGGCGAACGGATGGTGCCAGCACGAGCGCGTCCGGTACCCTTCTGCCGCCAGGGCTTACGACCACCACCAGCAACCGCGGAGCGGTTCTTAGTAGTCTTCGTGCCGGCGCGACCACCCGCCAAGTAAGCGGTGACGATCTGGTGGACCAGGCCCTCGCTAAAGTCAGCAGCAAAGACAGCGTCGTTAACTTGAACGGCGCCTTCACCAATGTGCATCGAAAGTTCCATGGATTTCCCCCTTAGGCCTTAACAGCCGGACGCACAATAACGTCACCACCCTTGGAACCAGGCACAGCGCCTTTCACCAAAAGCAGATTACGCTCAGCGTCGACCTTGACCACGCGCAAATTTTGCGTCGTTACGCGCGCCGCACCCATATGGCCCGACATTTTCTTACCAGGAAACACCCGACCAGGGGTTTGGTTTTGCCCGATAGAACCGGGAACGCGATGCGACAGCGAGTTACCGTGAGTTTGACGTTGACCACGGAAGTTATGCCGCTTGATGGTACCCGCGAAGCCCTTACCGATCGACGTGCCAACCACATCGACCAAGCTATTCTCTTCGAACTGGGTCACCGTCAACTCGGCACCAACTTCAAGCCCCTCTGGGGCCGCACCAACTTCCCACAGACCGCGGCCAGGGGCCACGCCGGTTTTCTTGAACAAGCCCTCTTCTGGCTTGCTCAGGTGCGACGCCTTCTTCGTGCCCGTGGTGACCTGCACAGCAGAGTACCCATCCGCGTCAGCAGACTTAATCGCGGTGACGCGATTCGGAAGCACTTCCAACACGGTGACCGGAACAGATTCGCCAGTCTCGAGGAAGACACGCGTCATGCCGCACTTGCGCGCGACCATTGCAGTTGACATTTTTAAAAGCCTCTTTGCTTGCCGCCGTCAGCCGGCGGTAGTTCAAACAGTTCCAAATACACGGCCGGAACATCCGGCCGCCTGCCTGCAGTTACTGCAGGCGAATTTGCACGTCGACGCCAGCAGCGAGGTCCAATTTGGACAACGCATCTACCGTCTTGTCCGTCGGCTCAATGATGTCGAGCAGACGCTTGTGCGTGCGGATCTCATACTGATCCCGCGCATCCTTGTTCACATGCGGTGAGATCAACACCGTGAAACGCTCCCGACGCGTAGGCAGGGGAATCGGCCCCTTAACCATTGCCCCGGTCCGCTTCGCCGTCTCTACGATCTCGCGCACTGACCGATCGATCAGGCGGTGATCGAAGGCCTTTAGGCGAATGCGAATCGTCTGATTCATTGCAGCCATCGAATAAATCCTTGAAACCAAAAAGAGGGGCGCCTCCTGGGGCGCCCCTCGCGTTAGCCAGCTATTATGACTTTATTCGATGATCTTTGCAACAACCCCAGCGCCAACAGTACGGCCGCCTTCGCGAATCGCGAAACGCAGGCCGTCATCCATGGCGATCGGAGCAATCA